>NZ_JBQQBV010000017.1:0-180894 GCF_052246355.1 Streptomyces sp. 3N207
GCTCAGCTCCCAACCCAGCTCCACCCCCCACCCCGGCCGCCGTCCCCGCGCAGGTCCGCCAGGGCGTGTCTTCCCGCCGCGACACGGCGCGACTCGGGGATCCCGCCGCTCTGCTGGCGGTCTCGCCTGTGCGGCCGCCCGTCGTGGAGTTGGGCGAGCTGGCCGGGTGGGATCCGCTCCCGCTCTCGGTGCGGGACGCCCGGCGCAGCGCGGGCCCGCTCCGCGAACGCCTGGCACCCCGCCTCCCCCATGCGCTCGCCCCCGCCACGGCGCAGCTCACCGAAGGGGCACGGCAGCTACTCCCCCAGGATGCGCAGCCGCTCGCGGAGATCTCCCGGCTCAGCCTGGTCCGCGACCGTGTCACCGCCCTTCATGACGTGTCTCTCTCGCTGTACGCCGGGGAGATCGTGGCGCTGATGGGGCGCAACGGAGCGGGAAAGTCCACCCTGTTGAACACTCTCGTCGGGATGCACCGGCCCACCTCGGGCCAGGTCACCGTCGGCGGGAAGGTGCCGCACCGTACGCGGCCGTCCGAGCTGCTGCGCCACGCGGGGCTCGTCCCGCAGGAGCCACGTGATCTGCTCTATGCGGACACCGTCGCCCACGAGTGCCGGTCCGCCGACGGCGACGCGGGTGCCGCGCCCGGCAGCTGCCGGGCGCTGGTCTCCCGGCTGTTGCCCGATATCCCTGACACCACTCACCCCCGTGATTTGTCGGAGGGCCAACGGCTGGCCCTCGCGCTGTCGATCATCCTGACGGCCCGGCCGCCGCTGTTGCTGTTGGACGAGCCCACCCGCGGGCTGGACTATGCGGCCAAGGCCCGGCTGGTCGCGCTCTTGCGTGAACTGGCCGCCGAGGGCCATGCCATCGTGCTGGCCACCCACGATGTCGAGCTCGTCGCAGAGCTGGCCCACCGCGTCGTCGTCCTCGCCCAGGGTGAGCCCGTGGCCGACGGGCCCACGGACGAGGTCGTCACCTCCTCACCCGCATACGCCCCGCAGGTGTCCAAGATCCTCGCCCCCCAGCCCTGGCTGACCGTCAGCCAGGTGAAGGAGGCGCTGTGATCCGCCGCGCCGCCAAAGGGGCACCCCCGGCGGTACGGGCCGTTCGGCTGGGGCCGAAGTCCGTTGCCGCGCTGGCTCTCACCAGCGCCACCGGCGTGGTCGCGTTCGCCTGGCCTCTGCTGGCCGACCGGACCTCCGGGCTGGCGCATTCCCAGGACGCTCCCTGGCTCTTCGCCGCACTGCTCCCCCTTCTGCTTGCCGTCGCCGTGGCGACCGTCTCCGAGACCGGGCTGGATGCCAAGGCCGTGGCCATGCTGGGCGTGCTGGCCGCGGCCGGTGCCGCGCTGCGTCCGCTGGGTGCGGGAACCGCGGGTCTGGAACCGATGTTCTTTCTGATGGTGCTCTCCGGCCGGGTGCTGGGGCCGGGTTTCGGATTCGTTCTGGGTGCTGTCTCGATGTTCGCCGGGGCCCTGCTCACCGGTGGGGTGGGGCCTTGGATGCCGTTCCAGATGCTCACCATGGGCTGGGTGTCCATGGGAGCCGGTCTGCTGCCCGGGCCCGCCACCTTGCGGGGCCGGCGTGAACTTCTCCTCCTCGCCGCGTACGGGGCTGTCTCGGCCCTGCTCTACGGCTTGGTCATGAATCTTCAGGGCTGGCCTTACATCGCAGGGCTCGGCTCCGGTTTCTCGTTCGTGCCGGGTGATCCCCTCCAGGAGAATCTGGCCCGGTACGGTGCCTATGTGCTGGCCACTTCGCTGGGCTGGGATGTGCCGCGGGCGCTGCTCACCGTGGTGCTGACCCTGTCGCTGGGCGGTACGGTGCTGCGGGCGCTGCGCCGGGCCACCCGTCGTGCCGCCTTCGACACCTCGCCGGTGTTCGTGAGGGAGTCGGGAAGTGAGATTCCCGTGTTCCTGCCCGACCCCGACGGGCAGGAACACGGGCCCTAAGGCGAGTCCTGCTGTACGCGTTGTGCGCGCGGACTCGCGGCTTCTCTTCCGGACGCCTCCAGGCGCGCTGACCTGCGCTGGCTCCGGGGCACTCTGGTGGTGCTCCAGTGGTGGTTCAGCTGGTTGCTCAGCGATTCGTCGCGGGGGCCGACGCCTGTCTGCCGGATATCTGCTCCGCGTACGGCGCCGTGGGCCGATGGCCCGGCGCAGGGAGGTAGCGGCAGCTTGCGGTGGGTGCCGTGGAATTGGGCGAATGCACCGCATGCGGTGCATGGCGAGAATCAGCTGCCGCTGCGTGGGCGCCGACGACGACCGGGTCTGTGAGCAGCCCGGTCACCGCCAGCTCGCCCAAGCCTGTCCTTTGTTGCATCGTCTGCTCGGCCACGCTTGAGCCCCCCGTTCGACCCCCGTTGACGCCGGAGAACGCTCGTTCTCCGATCAAGTAAGACTGTATCGTAGAGAACGACAGTTCTCAAGACCAGAGGAGAACAGCGGGGGAGACGGGGAGAACGGGGCAGCATGGACAGCGAAGCCACGACCGAGGCTCGCATTCTCAGCGCGGCGGACGCGCTCTTCTACGAGTACGGCGTACATGCCGTGGGCATGGACAGGATCCGTGACGCCTCCGGCGTCTCACTGAAGAAGATCTACAAATGCTTCCCGTCCAAGGGGGCCCTGGTGGAGGCATATCTACGGCGCCGGGACCGGTGGGCCCGCACCGCGCTGGAGGAGCGGGTGGCCTGCCACACCGATCCGGAGGAGCGGGTGCTGGCGGTCTTCGACTGGCTCTACGACTGGGTCGACGGGCCGGACTTCCACGGCTGTGCCTTCATCAACGCCTTCGGCGAGCTGGGCGCGGACTCCCAGGGGGTGGTCGACGCGGTACGCGACCACAAGGCTGCCGTCCGCAACTACCTCCAGGACCTGGCGCACGAGACCGGCGCGTCGGAACCGGAGTGGCTCGCGGCACAGTTGGCGGTCCTGCTCGACGGGGCGATGAGCAACGCCTCCATCACCGACTCGCCCACCCCGGCGCGCCACGCCCGCTCCGCCGCGAAGACGCTGCTGAACGGCACGACGGCGCCGGTCGCCTAGCCGGTCGCCTGGCCCACCACCTCCGAGCACCACCGTGTCGGCGCCCGGCGGGTCCTGCGCGCGGAGGGGTCGGGCACGCGGAGGGGTCGGACACCCGGCGGCCGCCCCTCCAGCCGCTGGAGGCCCTACAGCCGCTGGAGGCCCTACAGCCGCTGGAGGCCCTACAGCCGCTGGAGGCCCTACAGCCGCTGGAGGATGGTGGCGGTGGACAGGGCGCCGCCCGCGCACATGGCGATCAGGGCGAACTCCTTGTCGGTGCGTTCGAGTTCGTGGAGTGCGGTGGTGATGAGCCGGGCTCCGGTGGCGCCGACGGGGTGGCCGAGGGCGATGGCTCCCCCGTTGACGTTGACCTTCGCCAGGTCCTGTTCGAAGACCTGGGCCCAGGAGAGCACGACGGAGGCGAACGCCTCGTTGATCTCGACGAGGTCGATGTCCTTGAGGGACATCCCGGCTTTGCCGAGTACGGCCCGGGTGGCGTCGACGGGCCCGTCGAGGTGGAAGTGGGGGTCGGCGCCCACCAGGGCCTGGGCGACGATACGGGCGCGGGGGCGGAGCTTCAGTGCGCGGGCCATGCGCTTGGAGGCCCACATCACGGCGGCGGCGCCGTCGGAGATCTGTGAGGAGTTCCCGGCGGTGTGCACGGCGGTGGGCATGACGGGTTTGAGTGAGGCGAGGGCTTCCATGGAGGTGTCGCGCAGCCCTTCGTCGCGGTCGACGTAGCGCCACATGCCCTGCCCTGCGGCCTGCTCCTCCTCGGTGGTGGGCACCTGCACGGCGAACGTCTCGCGTTTGAAGCGCTCTTCGGCCCAGGCGGTGGCGGCGCGTTCCTGGGAGAGGAGGCCGAGCGAGTCGACGCGTTCGCGGGTGAGGCCGCGGTGGCGGGCGATGCGTTCGGCTGCCTCGAACTGGTTGGGCAGGTCGATGTTCCACTCGTCCGGCCAGGGTTTGCCAGGGCCGTGTTTGGAGCCGCTGCCCAGCGGCACACGGGACATGGCCTCCACGCCGCAGCCGATGCCGATGTCGATGACGCCGGCGGCGACCATGTTCGCGACCATGTGGTTGGCCTGCTGGGAGGAGCCGCACTGGCAGTCGACGGTGGTGGCGGCGGTCTCGTAGGGCAGGCCGACGGCCAGCCAGGCGTTGCGCGCCGGGTTCATGGACTGTTCGCCGGCGTGGGTGACGGTGCCGCCGACGATCTGTTCGACGCAGTCGGCGTGGATGCCGGTGCGGCCGAGGATTTCGCGGTAGGTCTCGCCCAGCAGATAGGCGGGGTGCAGATTGGCCAGGGCACCGGAGCGCTTGCCGATGGGGGTGCGTACTGCCTCGACGATGACGGGTTCGGCGGCCATGAGTCGTCCTCTCCAGCCCGGCTGGCTCCCCACCAGCACAACTAGTACGCGTTCTAGTTCTCCGGACAGTGTGCGGAGCGCGCTCATCGCCGCGCAAGGGTCCCGCACGGACCGCAGCACATTCCGCAGCGCTCCGCAGAGCGGCCACAGCGCATCCGCGACCCCTCCGCGCAACACCCCCTCAGCACACTCGCCGTCCCCTCCGTCGCACGCTGCGTACACAGGAACTGGCGCCGCACCCCTTGCCACTTGTAGAACCCGTTACTACCTTCGGGGGTCTTCTGATGGGCCGTCAGAAGAGGAGTGGAGCTGCCGATGTCCTCCTGCCCCGCGCTGCCCGACGGGTTCGACTTCACCGATCCGGACGTCTACCAAGAGCGCGTCCCCCTCCCGGAGTTCACGCTGCTGCGTGAGACCGCGCCGGTGTGGTGGAACCGGCAGCCGCGCGGTGTGGCGGGCTTCGACGACGAGGGGTACTGGGTGGTGACCCGGCACACGGACGTGAGGGAGGTCTCCACCCACCCGGAGCTGTACTCCTCCAATCTGAACACCGCCGTCATCCGGTTCGCCGACCATATGAGCCGCGACCAGATCGACGTCCAGAAACTGATCATGCTCAACATGGACCCGCCCGAGCACACCCGGGTCCGGCAGATCGTGCAGCGCGGCTTCACTCCCCGCGCCATCCGCGCGCTGGAGACGGCGCTGCGGGAACGCGCGGCGCGGATCGTACGGAACGCCAAGGACAGCGGCAGCGGCGACTTCGTCACCGACATCGCCGTCGAACTGCCGCTCCAGGCCATCGCCGAACTCATCGGCATCCCGCAGGAGGACCGCTCCCGTATCTTCGACTGGTCCAACAAGATGGTCGCCTACGACGATCCCGAGTACGCCATCACGGAGGAGGTCGGCACCCGGTCGGCGGCGGAGCTCGTCTCGTACGCGATGACGATGGCCGAGGCCCGCAAGGAGTGCCCGGCCCAGTACGCCGGGGACATCGTCAGCCGTCTGGTGGCGGCCGAGGGCGAGGGCAATCTCAACGCGGACGAGTTCGGCTTCTTCGTGATCCTGCTGGCCGTCGCGGGCAACGAGACCACCCGCAACGCCATCAGCCACGGCATGCACGCCTTCCTCACCCACCCCGACCAGTGGGAGCTCTACCGGCGCGAGCGCCCCGGAACCGCGGCGGAGGAGATCGTGCGCTGGGCCACGCCCGTGGTCTCCTTCCAGCGCACCGCCACGCAGGACACCGAACTGGGCGGGCAGAAGATCTCGGCCGGGGAGCGCGTGGGCCTGTTCTACTCCTCCGCCAACAACGACCCCGAGGTCTTCGAGAACCCGCACGTCTTCGACATCACCCGCGACCCCAATCCGCACCTCGGGTTCGGCGGCGGAGGGCCGCACTTCTGCCTCGGCAAGAGCCTCGCCACCCTGGAGATCAACCTCATCTTCGACGCCGTGGCCGACCTCACCCCCGGTATCTCCCTCGCCGGTCCCGCGCCGCGCAGGCTCCGCTCGGCCTGGCTGAACGGCATCAAGGAGCTACGGGTCGACTACGGCTGAGCGGCGCCCCGGACAGGCGGAGCAGCTCAGTCCTGCCCGGCCGGCGCTCTGCGGTCCTCGGAACTCGACTGGCCGGGCAGTGAGGGACCCGGCACCGCACGGGTGGCGGGCTCGGTGCGGGTGTCCGCGTCGGCCGCCGCCCGGCCCGCCCCGGCCGCCGGACCGCCCTCGGCCGGTGCTGCGCCGCCCCGGATCCGGGCGAGCCGGCGCTGGACGTAGAAGCCCGCTGCCACGACTGCGACGCCACCCGCCGCATCCAGCAGATAGTGGTTGGCGGTGGCCATCACCACGTACGTCGTCAGCAGCGGATAGAGCACGCCCAGCGCCCGCAGCCAGCGGTTGCGGGTGATCATGAAGACGACGATCGTGCACCACAGCGACCAGCCCACATGCAGCGACGGCATCGCCGCGTACTGGTTGGACAGCTGGGTCAGCGCACCGAAGTCCGGGTTGGACAGGTCCTGCGGGCCGTGCGCCGTGTCGATGTAACCCTGGCCCGGCAACAGCCGCGGCGGCGCGAGCGGGTACAGCCAGAAGCCGACCAGGCCCAGCAGCGTGGCGAAGCTCAGCGCCGTACGCGCGGCCCGGTACTGCGGCACGCGGCGCGCGTACAGCCAGCCCAGCAGGGCGATCGGCACCAGGAAGTGGAACGTCGTGTAGTAGGTGTCGCAGGAGTCCCGCAGCCACTCCGTGCGCGCGGCCAGCCTGTTGAGGCTGTGCTCCATGTCGATGTGGAGGAAGGACTCCGCGGTCAGAATCTGGTGACCGTGGCCCTCGGCCAGGGAGCGCGAGTCGGGCGCGTGGCCGCGGACGTAGGAGTACGCCCAGTAGCCGACACGGATCAGCAGCAGCTCCAGCATCAGGTTGGGGCGGCTGAGCGGGCCCGACGGCTGCGGGTCGGCCCAGGCCGGGGAGGTGCGCAGGACGAACGGGACGGCGCAGGACGCCAGCACCGCCGCCAGCAGCACCGCGTTCTCGCCGAGCACACCGAACGCGGCGACCTTGGGCACCAGCGCGGTGCCGTCCAGCGTCATCACCATCACCACGAACACCGGCCACACCACCCGGTCCCCGGTCCGCCGGCCGACCCGGCCCACGACCGCCAGCAGCACCCACAGCTGCTGGTGCTGCCAGGCCATCGGCGAGGCCACCACCGCGGCGCAGCCCACGACGGCGGCGGCCAGCAGCAGTTGCCCGTCACGCGCATACCGCACCGCGCGGCGCAGCGCCAGCCAGCTGACGGCGGCCACCAGCACGACAAGCAGGACCGCCTCCGGCCGGCCGTGCAGCCCGGCACGCAGCAGGGCGCCGTGCAGCGACTGGTTGGCGGTCGCGTCCGCGGGATCGCCCAGGCCGACTCCCGCGACGTGGTGTATCCAGTACGTCCACGAGTCGTCCGGCATGGCGGCCCAGCCGGCGAGGGTGCAGATGAGGAACGTACCCGCGCCCGAGACGGCGGCCGTGCGGCGCCCGGTGAGCCACAGCAGCGGCACGAACAGCAAGGTGGCGGGCTGCAACGCGCCCGCGACACCGATGAGTACGCCGCCCGCCTTCCCGCCCAGCGCCTCCACGGCCTTCTTACGGAGGCTGCCCGGCTTCCCGCGGACAGCACCGGCCAAGGGCCCGCCGCGCCCGGTGTGTTCCGCGCTGCGGTCACGCTGGTGCTGCTCGCCGCCCAGCAGCCAGCCGACCAGCACCAGCAGCACCGGCAGCACGCTGGTCTGCCCGAGGTGGAAGGTGTTGCGCACCGGCACCGACAGCACCAGCAGGCTCAGCGCGACCGGCACAGCGAACAGCGCGGTACGCCGCGGGACCGGCCCGGGCAGCGCGCGTGCGGCGACCACACCGACGGCGGCGACCAGCAGCATCGTGCCCAACGTCCAGGCCACGCCCAGCCCTTGCTCGGCGGCCCGGGTGAGCGGTTTGAGGACCAGCCCCGCGAAGGGCGTCCCGGTGAAGGGCGTCTCCCCGTCGTAGAGGGAACCGTGCACGCGCAGCACGCCGTTGTCACCGATCCAGGCGAACAGGTCGACGAGCCGCTCGTCCTGAGGGAGCCGCAGCACGGCCGCCGCCTGCCGGACGGCCAACGCCAGGGCCAGCAGCCACAGCCCCACCAGCGCCATCCCTGAACTGGACCCCAGCCGCCCCCACTGCCGGGCCGGTTTCCGATACGACGGTCCACCCGGTCCGCCTCCGGACGGGTGCCATGTGCCGCCCCGCTCCGGCCCCTTGGGCCCCTTCGCCACCGATTCCGCCGCCACGCCCCGCCGTCTCCGTCCTGTCCGCCGGTGTTCTTCTCCGCGGGTCCCCCGCACTCGTCCGGATCCGCCCCGCCCCACCCTGAGAGCCGGCCTTCAGGCCCACCCCGAAAGCTAGCCTTCAGGTCAGACGCAAGAAACCTACTCGCTACCTGACAGCTGCGTGCGACCGGCCACCAAGCCGGACAGACCTGTCACCGGGGCGGCGGCGTGCTCCGTGCGGTGAGGCAGGATGGGCCCATGAGCATCGTCAAGATCAACGCGCTGACCGTACCCGCTGACCAGCGGGAGGTACTCGAAGGACGGTTCGCCGCGCGCAAGGGCTTCGTGGAGAGCGCCGACGGCTTCGAGTGGTTCGAGCTGCTGCGCCCGCTGGAGGGAACCGACCGCTACCTCGTCTACACCCGCTGGCGGGACGAGGAGTCCTTCCAGGCGTGGATGAACGGCCCCATGAAGGAGGCCCACCAGCGGGCGAAGGGCGCGGACAGCGGCACGGAGGCCAAGCCCGCCGGCTCCGGGGCCGGGACCGGGGGCGCCGAGCAGCCGAAGCCCGCAGCGACCGGCTCGGAGACCTGGTCGTTCGAGGTCGTTCAGCAGGCGCCGCCGAAGAAGTGACGCCGGGCGGGCCGCCGCGCGCCTGAGGGGTCAGCCTTCGAACGTGAGGCGTACGCGGCCGTCCGCGAGCCGGGTGGCGCGCACCTGCTCCAGGTCCGGTACGTGCACGGTCGGGCCGTGTTCACCGGCGCGCGGGCCGACGCCGACGACCGGCATACCGGCGGCCAGACCCGCCGCGATGCCCGCACCGGAGTCCTCGAACACGGCGCACTGGTCCGGCGGAAAACCCAGCTCCGCCGCGCCCTTGAGGAAGCCCTCGGGATCGGGCTTGCTGGCGCTGACATCGGCGGCGGTGATACGGACCGCGGGCATACCCAGCCCGGCCGCCGCCATCCGCGCCTCGGCCAGGGCCGGGGTCGCGGACGTCACCAGCGCGTGCGGAAGATCCTGGAGCGCCGCAAGGAAGGCGGGCGCGCCGGGCACGGGGACGATGCCCGCGGTGTCGGCGGTCTCCTGCGCGAGGAGGACGCGGTTCTCCGCGTAGTTCTGCTCCATCGGGCGGTCCGGAAGCAGCGTGGCCATCGTCATGTGCCCCTGGCGGCCGTGTGCGACGCGCAGCACCTCGTCCGGGTCGAGGCCCTGCCCGACGGCCCAGCCCCGCCAGACCCGGGCGACCACGGCGTCGGAGTTGACGAGCGTGCCGTCCATGTCGAGCAGCAGCGCGCGGACGGTGAGCGGCGGTATGGGCATGCGAGGGGCTCCCGGGATCGCGGTCGGCGCACGGCTGTCGGAACGCTGTGCGGCTGCGGAAGGACGGCCGCACAGCTGTCGGGGAAGCTGACGAGAAACAGATGGCCCGCCCGCCGGTCAGGGACGCCCCTTCCGTCAGGTGAGGGACACGGGCGGGACCATTTGTTTCTCCATCATACAAACCAGTCCGGGAATCCGGCCACCCCTGCGCGTGCTTTCCGCCTGCCGACTCCTTCGTGCGCTTCCGCTCAGCCCGACGTCCGGGCCTCCAGATGGCGCCGGGTGACCGGGCCGTACTCGCCAGCCGGGTCGTCCCGCAGGTGGTAGTGCGCCTGGTAGCGGAAGACGGCCTCCTGGACGCGCGAGGAGTAGACGCCGTCCTCCGACGCTTCACGGTCGTAGTAACCGGCCTCCTTCAGACGGCGCTGCAGCTCGACGACCTCGCCGCCCGAGTCTCCGGGGCGCAGCGTCTCGCCCGAGGAACTGCCCGGCCACTCCGGACGCGGGCGGCCGTGGCCCCAGTGCCCCTCCCCGGAGGCGCCGGGACGGCGGGACGAGTGCCCCTTTCCGCTCCGGGAGGGAGACGGACGCGTGGTGTGTTCGCCGCGGTCCCGGTTGGCGCGGGGCGTTCCGGCGGCACTGGTGCGGGAGGGAGCGGGCGCGGGCCGCTCGCTGCGCTCCGGCTTCTCCTCGGCGGACGGGGAGGAGGAAGGCAGGTCGTCGGTGGGCGCTCCGGTCGGCATATGGCGCAGCGCACGGCCGTCCCCGGTGCGGCTGCCGTCGTCGGTCAGCAGCTGGGTGGTCAGCAGGCCGCCGCCGAGCACCGCCGCCACCCCGACCCCGGCGAACACCGCCGTACTGGGTCTGCGGCGCTCCCGCATCCGGCGGTGGGCCGCGGGCGCCGGGCCGGCTCCGGAAGGCTGCGCACTGCGGCGCCCTTCGCCCCGCCTGTCATCCGATCCGGTGACGGCGGGCAGTTCGGCCGTCTCCTCCGTGCCGTGCGCCGCGAACGGCGACAGGTCGGGCAGCGGCACATGGGCGTCCCCGGCGCTGCCGGCCGCCTGCTCGGGCGCCTCGTTCTGCGACGTCTGCGCGGAGTCGCTCTCGCCCAGCCGTACGTAGGGGCGGATGTGCAGCGGATCCTCCGGACCCGGCCGATCCTGCGGCTCCCGCTCAGTGTGTGTGCACGACTGCGCGCTCCCGCCGCACTCGGGACATCGTCCGTCCCCCGTCATTCCGGTCCCCTCCCCTGGCACCGCCACTCCGTCCGCTGCACGGCGGCCGTGCCCGAATCGCCAGCAACTGTCCAGTGCTGGACCATACGCGGTCAAGGACGGTCAGGGTCAAGCGCGCAGGAAAGGCCGACGGGTGGGGAAAGTTCGCACTGCGGGAAAGTTCACCCGTCTCCGCGCAAGTCCGTGTGGACGTCTGCAAGTCCCTGTGGACGCACCTGCGTAGCCGCCCCGCCGATGTCATGGTCGAGAGCCCTCACGGTCACGAGGGGAGACTCACGCTGCCCGCGGCGGCTCCGACTGGCCCGCCTCCGCGTTCAGTTGCCGTACCAGCTCCGTCAGGTCCGTGGGACGGTCGGGTGTCCACCAGTCGCCCAGCAGCTCGGCCAGCTGCTCCTGGCGGGCGTCGGAGAGGGCGCGCGCCGCCTGTTCGCCGCGCGGGGTCGCCACCAGTTCCAGCCCCGCCCGCGTCGCCAGCCCGCGCTCCTCCAACTCCCGTGCGCCGTCGGCGACGACGCGGCGGGGCACCACCCCGGCGTCCTCCAGCAGCGCGGGCTCGACGGGGCCGTCGTAGTGCACGCGCAGCAGCATCCAGGTGGCGGCCGGGGCCAGGTCGAGCCCGGCACCATGGGCGATCCGCGCGTACAGGTCGCGCCGGCCCTCGATGGTGCTCAGCCGGGAGAGGGCCCGGGTGACCTCGTCGGCGGGGCTGCGCTCGACCGGGCACGCGCCCAGGGTCTCGCTCTCGTCGGGCACCTGCACGCTGCGCCGCAGCCGCTGCTCGTGCAGCAGCCAGGTCAGCACGAAAGCCAGCGCGGCGAGCGGCGCGGCGTAGAGGAAGACGGCTGTGATGGAGGTCGAGTACGCGTCCAGCACCCCGCGCCGGGCACCGGCCGGGAGCCGGCCGACGGACTGCGGGTTGTGTTCGAGGGAGTCCGGCGTGATCCCGGCGGGCAGCGTCCGGCCGCGCAGCGCGTCGCTGAGCTTGCCGCCGAGCCGGGAGGCGAAGATCGTGCCGAAGACGGCCACGCCGACCGCGGCACCCACGGAGCGGAAAAAGGTGATACCGGAGGTGGCCACCCCCAGGTCCCCGTAGCCCACGGCGTTCTGCGCCACCAGCACCAGCACCTGGAGCACCAGCCCGAGGCCGAGGCCGAAGACGACGAAATAAACACCCATCTCCCACTGCGAACTGTCCGGCGTCATCCGGTGCAGCAGAAGCAGTCCGCCGGTGGTGATCGCGCTGCCCAGCACCGGGAACACCTTCCAGTGCCCGGTGTGGCTGATCAGCTGGCCGGACAGGGTGGAGGAGGCGACCACGCCCAGCACCATCGGCAGCAAGTGCACGCCCGACATCGTCGGCGAGATCCCGTGCACGACCTGCAGAAAGGTCGGCAGGTAGGTCATACAGCCGAACATGGCGAAGCCGATGATGAAGCTGATCGCCGCACAGAGGGTGAAGTTGCGTACGGCGAAGATGCTCGGCGGCAGGACCGGCTCCGCCGCCCGGCGTTCCACCGCGACGAACCAGCCGAGCAGGATGAGCGCCAGCAAGGACAGCACGTAGATCTGTACGGAGTTCCACGGCCAGGTGGTGCCGCCCAGAGAGGTGACGAGTACGACACAGGTGGCGACGGCGGCGATCAGAAAGGTGCCGAGATAGTCGATGCGGTGCCGCTCGGCGTACACCGGGATGTGCAGCGCGAGGAGGATCACCACCATGGCGACGGCGCCGATCGGCAGGTTGATGTAGAAGACCCAGCGCCAGTCCAGGTGCTGGGTGAAGAACCCGCCCAGCAGCGGGCCGAGCACGCTGGTGGCACCGAACACCGCCCCGAACAGACCCTGGTAGCGGCCACGTTCGCGGGGCGGCACCAGGTCGCCGACGATCGCCATGGACAGCGTGATCAGACCGCCGCCGCCCAGACCCTGCACCGCGCGGTACCCGATGAGCTGCGGCATGTCCTGCGCCACCCCGCACAGCGCGGAGCCCACCAGGAAGATCACGATGGCGGTCTGGAAGAGGCGTTTGCGGCCGTACTGGTCGCCGAGCTTCCCCCACAGCGGAGTGGCCGCTGTCACGGCCAGCAGATAGGCGGTCACCACCCAGGACAGATGCTCCATGCCGCCGAGGTCGCTGACGATGGTGGGCAGCGCCGTCGCGACGATCGTCTGGTCGAGCGCGGCCAGCAGCAGCCCGAGCAGGAGTGCGCTGATCGGCAGCAGTACCCCGCGAGTGCGAGGTGGTGCCGGTGCCGCCACGTGTTCCCCGCTCATACGCCCACGGTGCCCCGCCGGGTGAGGCACAGCCCGCCGGCCGCCTCCGTTCGGGGGACGCTTGGGGGTTGACAAGCGCCGCAGGGGACGCGCGCCCCGAAGCGGGGAACGGCGCGACGGCCACCACCCACCCGCAGCCTGCGGGCAACGGACAGGCGCACCCCTACCCGGCACCGGGAGCCGCCGGGCAACCCTCAGGCGACGGCCTCATAAAGGCTGAACGCGGCCAGCCCCAGCATCAGCAGTGCCGCGACCCGGGTGATCAGCCGGAGCGGTACGTACTTCATCAGGGTGCGGCCCCCCAGAATGCCCAGTGCGGCCACCGCCCACAGGGCGAGAACGGCACCCACGCCCACCGAGAGGGGGTCGTCGTAGCGGGCTGCGAGATTGGCGGTCATGATCTGCGTCAGATCGCCGAACTCGGCGACGAGGATCAGCATGAAGCCGCTGCCCGCCACCTTCCAGAACGACTGGTCGGCGGGCGTACGGGCCTGCTCCTCCTCGTCGTCGTCCTTCTTGAGCAGCAGCATGGCGGCGCCCACCAGGAACAGCACGCCGACGATGCCCTGCACCAGCCGGTGCGGCAGCAGGGTGAGCACACTGCCCGCCGCGACGGCGAGGACGACATGGAGGAGGAAGGCCGCGGCGACACCCGCGAAAACGTAGGACGCGCGGTAGCGGGTGCCGAGCATCAGCCCGGCCAGGGCCGTCTTGTCCGGCAGCTCGGCGAGGAAGACGACGCCGAACACGACGGCGGCGACGGTGAGGCTGAGCACGGGGTTCCTCCGGGGTCGGGGCTGCCGCACCGGCGCGAGCTCACTTCGGCACGGCAGCGTCATGGGCTGTCCGTGCACCGGGCACGAACGCGGACACTGCGGCCGAAGGTCTCGCTGGCGCGGCACCGCCACCGGATGGCGGACGCCTCGCTCCGGGCGCCGGGCCCGCACGCGGCGGGCCAGTGTGTCGACGGTCCGGCGAAGAGCTACTCCCCTTCAGACTCGCCCGACTGTACGCGATATCCGCACACCGGCGCGATCGGCGCTCCGTGTGGCACGGGAGGCGCAGGACGTCGGAGAGGGGGACAGGGAACCAGCCGTGTAACCAACTCCCGTACGAGGTCCGTCAGGTGGGTGTATCGCGAGTGGCCGGGGGCTCATTCCCGGGCAGGCTCTTGATGTGACGTGCACACGACCGTCAGGCTGTGTGCCGCACCATCAACAGCACCACCCGACGGCACCACCGCTCAACTTCCCCCCACATATGGGAGTTCGCATGGCGCACAAGCACCGGACAGCCCTCACCCTCTACGCGCGTCGACGCTGGTCGGCGCTCATCGGCACCCTCGCAGCCGCTGTCTGCGGACTGCTGATCGCCCTCACCATGGGCGCCTCCCCCGCCGCCGCCGAGCCACCGACGCCGCCGAGCGCGTCCGAGGCGACCACGATGCTCGGCGAACTCAGCGAGAAGGCCGAGGGCTCGATGGACGGCTACTCGCGCGAGAAGTTCCCCCACTGGATCGACCAGGACGACAACTGCGACACCCGCGAAGCCGTCCTCAAGCGGGACGGTGAGGGCGTCGAGACCGGCAGCGACTGCTACCCGACCAAGGGCACCTGGAAGAGCCCCTACGACGGGGGGTCCTGGACCAAGCCCTCCGACGTGGACATCGACCACATCGTGCCGCTTGCCGAGTCATGGCGCTCCGGTGCCTCCGACTGGTCCCAGGACAAGCGCCAGGAGCTGGCCAACAACCTCAAGATCGCCCAGCTGATGGCGGTCACCGACAACATCAACCAGGAGAAGGGCGACAAGGACCCCGCCAAGTGGATGCCGTCCGAGTCCGGCTACCACTGCACCTACGCACGCATGTGGATCTGGGTCAAGCACAGCTACGACATGACGGCGGACTCCGAGGAGAAGGCGGCCCTCAAGAAGGCCCTGGGCACCTGCTGAGGCCGTACCCGGTCAGGAAACTGGTCGGACGGCTCCCTCGTTCCGTACGGTGCGGGTTCAAGGCCCGCACCGTACGGCGCCACACGGACGAGGGAGATCCGCATGACCGGCCTCCGACTGGGCCCGCTGCTGCGCTACGTCGACCAGGACACCGCCACCGTCTGGGTCGAGACGGACGCTCCCTGCCGCGCCGAGGTGCACTGCGAGGGCTCGACGGCGGGCGGGGTGGCCCGCACCTGGCAGGTCGCCGGGCACCACTACGCGCTGATCACCGTCGTCGGTCTGGAACCGGGAACCGAGACGCCGTACCGCGTCACGCTGGACGGCGAGCAGGTGTGGCCGCTGCCCGGCTCACCGTTCCCCACCAGCACCATCCGCACCCTGCCGCCGCCCGATGCGCCCCCCGCCGAGACGGCGCCCTTCCGGATAGCTTTCGGCTCCTGCCGCTGGGCGGCCCGCCCCGCGGGCTCCCGGCACGATCCGATGGGGCCGGACGCGCTGGACGCACTGGCCCACCAGGCCCTGACCGGCGGCCCCCGCCCGGACGTGCTGCTCCTGCTGGGCGACCAGGTGTACGCCGATGAGACCTCCGAGCCGGTCCGCGCGAAGCTCGCCCGGCGCCGCGACGTGCGCACACCGCCGTGGGACCAGGTCGCCGACTACGAGGAGTACACCGAGCTGTACTACGAGTCCTGGCTGGACCCGGAGGTGCGCTGGCTGCTGTCCACCGTCCCCAGCTGCATGATCTTCGACGACCACGATGTGATCGACGACTGGAACACCAGCGAGGCGTGGCAGCGCGAGATCCGCGCCACCGGCTGGTGGCGCGAGCGCATCCTGGGCGGGCTGACCTCGTACTGGGTCTATCAGCACCTGGGCAACCTCTCACCGGCCGAACTCGCCGAGAACCCGATCTTCGCCGCCGTACGGGCCGCCGACGACGGGGCGCCGCCGCTGCGCGCGTTCGCCGAACGCGCCGACCAGGACCCGACCGCGGCCCGGTGGAGCTACCGCAGGGACTTCGGCCGGATCCGGCTGGTGATGATCGACACCCGGGCCGGCCGCGTACTGCCGGAGAACGGGCGGCGGATGGTGGACGACGAGGAGTTCGACTGGCTGCACGAGCAGGTGCTCGACGGCGGGCCGGGCGCCGTCGACCATCTGGTCCTGGGCAGCTCGCTGCCGTGGCTGCTGCCGCCCGCCGTGCACGGCCTGGAGAGCTGGAACACGCTGCTGTGCTCGGGCGCACGCGGGCCCCGCTGGGCGCGGTTCAGCGAAAAGCTGCGGCAGCGCGCCGACCTGGAGCACTGGGCGGCCTTCCCGCACTCCTTCCGCGGCCTGAGCGAACTGATCCAGCGGGTTGCCGCCGACCAGGACGCACCCGCCACGGTCAGCGTCCTGTCAGGTGATGTGCACCACGCGTACGTCACCGAGCCCGAGTTCGACGACCTGAAGGTCGCCGGCGGCGGACAGCGTTCCCGAGTGGTGCAGCTCACCTGCTCGCCGATACACAACGACATCCCGGCGGTGATGCGGTCCGGTTTCCGCTTCGGCTGGAGCCGGGCCGGGCGCCGGCTCGGACAGCTGCTGGAGCGGCACGCCCGCGCCGAGGAGCCGCCCTTCCGCTGGCGCCGCACCGGCGGCCCGTGGTTCGGCAACATGCTGATGACGCTGACGCTGCACGGCCGCGACGCCGGGTACGCGCTCGACCAGGCCCGCCCGGCAACCTCCGCGCCGGACGGCACCCCCCACTCAGCCCTGGAGCGGGTCTTCGGCGGCCGGCTCAGCGGAGCGGAACCGGCCGCCGATCAGAATTGACAGCCCCTCATGTGTCGCTGAGAGGGACCGAGAAGCAGGCCAGCCGGGCACCCGCCTGACCCGCGTGACCCGGCTTGGTGCTGGTGCGCATCTCGTGCAGGACGACCGATCTGGCCTTGCCCTCGCGGAAGGTCCAGTTGTGGCGGGAGACAGCCTCGCCCCGGCCCTTGTGGTCGGTGGTGAAGTCGAGCCACACCTCGTAGCGCGGATTGGCGTAGCGGGGATCGGTGGAGGGCTGCACCGGGTCCTTACGGTGCTGGTAGTGCGGGCCCGAGTCGTCGGGCCTGGCACCGCACGGCTTGGTGTGGACGTGCGCCCCGTAGGTGCGGTTCGGGAGCAGACCGCGCACCTGCAGCCGCACGGTGGTGCGGTGCTCGGTGGCCTTCCGCGCCACCATGATGCCCGCCCCGGCGGGCACCTTGGACCGGTCGTAAGTGACCGCGTCGGGACGGATGAAGGCGTTCGCCGGCGCGAACCGGTCGTAGCGCACCAGGATCGACGTCCGCTGGTCGCCAGGGCCCGCCGCCTCCGCCGAGGTGACCTTGGCGGCGTCTGCGGCATCGGCGTCCGCGGTGTGCCGGATGACCGGGTCGGAGCTGTCGGCGGTGCCGCGGCCGAGCCGGAAGAGGCGGTTCACGACCGGGCTGCCGACGATCTCGACCTCGCCGGAGCCCACCTTCACCCGCACGCTGCCGAGTTCGCCGTCACGGAGGCTTTCCGGCAGGTCGCGGAGGTCCTTCAGCGCCGCGAGACGGTCGATGTCCCCGTCGGCCGCCTCCGCGCTGTCGTCGGCATCGTGGCCGAGGTTCTCCAGGACGTCGGTCAGGCGCTGGAGGGCCAAATGGCCCGCGTGGGCCGCGCGTTCCGCATCGTCTCCCGGTACATCGCTCGCCGTACTCGACCCGCTCCCCGCGAGCAACGCCGTCACCAGCGTGACAACTGCCGCTCCCCCCGCCCCCACCATGCGCATACGTGCCCTCATCGTGCCGGCCTCCACTGATTCACGGTTGTCCGATGGTCCGATTCCGTGACATCCGTATCCAGCAGCGCCGCCGAAGTGACGCCACGTGCACCCAGCGGCCCTGAGCGGGGGACCCGGGCGTACGCTGTACGGCGGTAGACCGCCGACCGACGAGAGCCGGGCAGGGGAAGAAACGGGGACAGCAGTGCCGGAAATCCTGGGGTCGGTGACCGGATCCCCGTGGATCTATGTGGTCATCGCCGTATCCGTACTGCTCGACGTCTTCGTGCCGGTACTGCCCAGCGGCGTCCTGGTGATCGCCGCATCCACCGCAGTTGCGGGGACCACCGCTGCCGACGCCGCCGATCTGCCCACCGCCGCTGCCCGTAGTGCGGCCGAGAGCGGCCGTCTCGTCGAGGTACTGCTGTTGATGCTCTGCGCCGCGGTCGCCTCCGTACTGGGCGATCTGGTGGCCTGGCGGCTGGCCTGGCGGGGCGGCGACCGCTTCGACCGGGCCGTCGCCCGCTCCCGCAGGCTCGCCTCCGCGCAGCAACAGCTCGGCCGCGCGCTCTCCCAGGGCGGCGGTGCCCTCGTCGTCCTCGCCCGGTTCGCGCCCGCCGGCCGCTCGGTGGTCAGCCTGACCGCGGGCGCCACGCACCGCAGCGCACGGGACTTCGTGCCCTGGTCGGCGCTGGCCGGAGTGGCCTGGGCGGCCTACAGCGTGGGCCTCGGCTACTTCGGCGGCCAGTGGCTGGGCGCCAGTTGGCTGGGCACGGCCGTCTCGGTGCTCGCGCTGTTCCTGGCCGGCGGCTTCGCCGCGTATCTGATACGGCGTGAGCCGGACGCGGAAGCGGAAGCGGATGGGGACGCGGCCGTCGGCCTGGACGCAGGCCCGGAGACGGGAGCGGAACTGCGGGGCAGCAGCCCCGCCGAGGCGGCCACGGCTGCGGACCTGTTGCCGGCCGCGGACGCGCCGCCGGCCCGCGAAACGCTCCCGGCGGGCGTCGTTCTCCCCGGGCCCACCACGTTCCCCGTTCTGCCGGTACTGCCGATGCCGCCCGTGCTGCACGTACTGCCGACGATGCGCACGGCCGCGGACGGCGACACCGAGGACAGTACGGTCACGAACTCCGCCGTGGTGCCGTCGGCGCCCGCGTGAACTCGTAGGCGAGCGGGCGGATGGTACGCAAGTACCGGACGCCGACCTTCTTCTGACGGCCCGTGATGCTGTTCGTGGCGGAGACCCCGCTGTGCCCGCGTACCCGCCCCGCCGATGATGTGGCAGCGCCGTAGCCGTACGCCTCGCGGGACCTGTCGTCCGCGGCGTCCCCAGTGACCACCAGAGGTCGAGCTCGCGCAGCTGGGCACGGCGAGAGGCCCCCGCAGATCTGCGGGGGCCTCTCGCGTTGCTGATCAGAGCCGAAACGGCTCGGTGGGCACAACTGGGATCGAACCAGTGACATCCTGCTTGTAAGGCAGGCGCTCTACCGCTGAGCTATGCGCCCGGGGGTGGTGTGGGACGACAGCGTACCTTGCCTGGTGGCGGGCAGCGCAAACGTGGGGCGGCGGGAGCGGTCCGTGAACGAATCAGCTCGTGTGTTCGTTGAGCCCAGGTGGGAGAATGAGCACGGGTCGAAGAGCCACAGGCACGTACGGGGAGAGGTTTCGTGACGGCGATGAACGGCGGTGGCACCCGCCGCTGGGGCTGGGGCAATGGCCGCGCGGAACACCTCCGGGCCGATGCGCAGGCCGCGAAGGACGCCGCCGCAGCCGCCTTCTACGAACTCGACACCGCCCAGCGTGAGCTGCGTATCTCCATAGAGACGATCAGTGCCGTCGACAGCTCCCCCGCCGGCCGCAAGGCCGCGGCGGACTTCGCCGAGCTCGGCAGACGTATCGACAGCGTCAGCCATGACTACATCACCGCTGTCGACGCCCACGATCTGGACCGGGACGACCTGGACGCCGCTGTCGCCTCCCGCGCCCGCACCGAGCTGGACCGGGCCCGCGGCGAGCTGGAGCGGGCCAAGGGAGAGCTGGAGCGGTTCGCGCAGAGCCTCGGCCCGCTGCTGACCCGCGCCGAGAACCAGCTCGCCCGACTCGCCCCCGCTGTCGAGCGGGCCCGGCAGGCGCTGCTGGCCGCGAGCAACGCGCTGGATGCCGTACGGGCCAAGGGGCTGAAGGCCGACGACCTCGCGGCCCGGCTGGCGGCCCTCTCGCCCGAGCTGACCAAGCTCAACGAGGGCGCGGGCACCCACGGTGTGCAGGAGACCATCCAGCGTGCCGACCAGGTCGTACGGGAGGCCGAGGCGATCCGCGCCCAGGCCGACGGGCTGCCGCAGAAGGCGGCCGACATCGACAAGCGGATCGCCTCGCTGCGCACCCGCACCGAGGCACTGCAGAACCGGGCCCGGCAGGTGGAGCCCGTCCTCAGCGAGCTGCGGCGCCGCTTCAGCGTGGCGTGCTGGCAGGACCTCCAGCAGGTGCCGCAGCAGGCAGAGCGCTCGGCGCGGCAGGCCGACGAGAAGCTGCGGGAAGCCCGCACGGCACGCGAGGAGCAGCGCTGGCCGGACGCCACGACGCTGCTGTCGACGGTGCGGGCGCTGCTGAACACCACCGACGAGGCGGTGAAGGCCGCCGGAGAGCGGCTGCAACGGCTCAACGAGGTCTCCTTCGACCACTCGAAGGAGGTCGAGCGCACCCGCTTCGCGATCCGCGACGCGCAGCGGCTGGCGATGGCCGGCCGCACCACTCCGGATCCACGGCACGCGCAGCCGCTCGACAACGCGGTGGAGCGGGTGGACCGCGCGGTCGCCTCGCTCACCGGCCGCCACCCGGACTACTGGCACCTGCTCATCGAGCTGGACGCGGTCAAGGAAACGGTGCAGCGGGTGGTCGAGCAGATCCGTCAGGAGCGCGCGGCCGGGCACTGACCCGGCCGGCCGCTACTGAGCGTCGCCGGCCAGCAGCTACTGAGCTGTTGAGGCACGGGCGCCGCGGGCGGATGCTGGAAGGCGAGAGCGAGTGCCTCCGGCCGCCCCGAGGAGGCCCCCCAGTGGCCGCGTCCCCTACCCGTACGTTCCGCTACCGCCGCCTCCTGCCGCGGGGGCGGCGCGTCCTGGACGAGCACATGCCGGTGCACCACAGGCTGAGCCGTATCTACCGTGCGGGAGCCGGGCTGGTGGGGGTGATCCTGACCGTTTTCGGCGCACTGGGGCTCACGGACAACATTGGCTTCTTCGACACCGGCGGCGACCGGGTGGGCGGCCTCAACACCAACGGCGCGCTCAGTGTGCTGTCCATCGTCGTCGGACTGCTGCTCTTCTCCGGCATGGTGCGCGGCGGCAATTTCGCCTCCAGCCTGAACATCACTTTCGGCGGTCTGTTCCTGCTGAGCGGGTTCGTCAATCTCGCACTGCTGGAGACGGGCTTCAACGTGCTCGCCTTCGAGCTCCAGAACGTGCTGTTCAGCTTTGTCGTCGGTCTGCTGCTGCTCGTCTTCGGGATGTACGGGCGGGTGGGCAGCGCCCTGCCGCACGACAACCCGTACTGGCAGCAGCGCCACCTGGACGAAGTCGAACGCGCCCGGCGCGCACGGGACCTGCGCGAACAGCGGACGCTTGCCCGGCTGCGCGGCGAGGAACTGCGGCGCAGTGCCTCGCTCTACGGAGGGAGGGAGCCCGGCGTGAGGGGCCACGCCACGCCCGGCGAGGGAAACCCCTCTGCGGCCCCCGAGGACGGCAGCCGCGGGCGGCGGCGCCGCGGATAGCCCGTGTCCGGCGGATCTTGCCCCCTCCCCCTGCGCAGCTTGGGCAATCTGCGCAGGGGCGCAGGGTGGGCAAGCGCAGCCCTCATACCGGGTACGCAAAAGGCGCCGGACCACCCTGGACGGCCCGCGGGATCAGACGGGCAGCGCGGCACTCATCCGGCGCAGAACCGTCTCGCCCGCCAGTACGCCGCGCTCCGTCAGCGCCCGTACGTGGGGCCGCTGCCAGCCGCTGTCGGCGAGCTCCCCGTGTGCGGGGCGCCAGGCCACGTCGGCGGCGCCCAGCAGATCGGCGTCGAGGAGGGAGTCACCGGCCGCGAAGGTCCGCGCTGTACCGGCCCGGCGGGCCACCTCGGCCACGGCGGCGCTCTTGGTGAGCGGGTGCGGTACGGCGTAGATCTTGCGGCCCTGGAGGGAGACGCTCCAGCCCTGCGGGCCCGCCCAGGCGGCCAGTTCCTTCACCCAGGTGTCGGGCAGCAGCGACCGTTCGACCACCAGGTAGGCGAACAGGCCGTCCGCGACGCGCTCCTTGAGCAGCCACTCGGGGCGCGCCTGGCGCAGCATATGGGCGCGGACCTGGGCCAGCGGGGCGCACTCGGTCAGCCGCTCGCGCACCCGCTCCCGCCATTCCGGGTCGCTCTCGCCGTCGACCAGCAGCTGGCCGCCGTTGGCGCAGACCGCGTAGCGGGGCGGCGGTCCGGGCAGCCGGACCCGGCGGTACTGCTCGGGGGTGCGGGTGGTGGCCGGCACGAAGACCGCGCGGGCGGCCAGCGCGTCCAGCAGTCCGGCGGCCTCCTCCGTCATGAAGGAGAGCGGCTTGTGCTCGTACGTCTCGACGCACAGCAGCCGGGGCGCCCGGGCGTCGGGCATGGTCAGCTCGAGGGCTGCCGCGGAGTAGATGAGGGTGCGGTCCAGATCGCTGGCGACCAGGACGCGTCCCGCCGCGTCGGCGCCGTCGGAGTGCGGCGTCACCGTAGTCACCGTGCGGCCTTTCCGTCGGCGCCGGTCGCGCCGCGCGTGTAGCGGGGGTGGACGATGCCGACGCAGCTGTAGGGCAGGCCGTCGGTCTCCTCCACGGGCACGCCGCGCTGTGCGGCAAGCAGCCGTACGTGGTCGAGGTCGGCGCCCGCGCCGCGCCGGGCCAGGATGCGCCAGGGGACGCGGCGCAGCAGGACGCGGGTCGTCTCGCCGACCCCCGGCTTGATCAGGTTCACATCGCCGATGTCGTACGCCTCGCTGATGTCCTCCACGGCGCGCCAGCCCGCCCAGGTGGGGGTGCGGTCCGCGCCCGCCAGAGCCGCGGCGTCCTGGGCTGCGCTTTCCCCGACCGCGGGGAAGCACGCCGCGACGGTGTCCACGAAGTGCTGGGAGAGGTCGCTGTCCGACAGCTCGCGGTAGAACTTCGCGCCGTGGAAGTCGTGCGGGCCCACCAGGTCGGCACGGAGCACGGTGCGGGATATCAGCCCGGAAACGGTGGAGTTGAGGCAGGCGGAGGGGATGAGGAAATCCTCGCGGGTGCCGTAGGTGCGTACGCAGGAGCCCGGATCGGCGAGGACGGCCAGCTCGGGGTTGAAGCGTGGGTGTGCGGCGAGCCCTTGGGCCAGCTCACGGGTGATGGCGCCCTTGCCGGTCCAGCCGTCGATGAAGACGACGTCGGCCGGGTCGTGGTGGGCGGCCAGGTAGGCCAGCGCATTGGTGTCGATGCCGCGGCCCCGCACGATCGAGACGGCGTAGTGCGGCAGATCGAGTCCGTGTGCGTACCGCGCCCAGCGGCGCATCAGGACCCCGACGGGCGTACCGGCCCGGGCCAGCGAGACGAGCACAGGGCGCGGCCCGCGCTCCGTGAGCACCATTTCGGTCACGGTGCCGACCGCGCGGGCGAGCCGCTCGGCCGCCGATTCCAGCGCGTCGTGGAACAGCTGCTGGTACTCCGCGGACGGCTGGTACTCCACGGGCAGCGACTCGGCGTAGTGCGCTCCGCCCGCCTGGATGGCCTCCTCCCGCTCCTCCGTGGGCGCCTCCAGTTCGACGTCGGACAGATCGCGGAGCAGCCACGCCACATCGTCGGCCACGTACGAGGAGAAGACGGGTCCGTGCAGAGGCGCGGGCGGGTTCGGCCGGGCGCTGTGAGGAACGTAGGCCGGGACGACGGACAGCAGCACCTGGGGCGCACAGCCCGCAAGCTGATCCAGCAGCCCGCCGGGGGCGTGCAGTGCGGGGGTGTCGCCCTCGCTGTCCACGACGGCGACCACGGTGTCGAAGCCCTGGCCCGCGATGTTGTAGGCGTAGCGCTCCGCCGGACCGTCCTGACCGGGCGCGTCGTGCGCCGGGAAGCTCAGCGCGGTGCGTATCGCGTAGCCCGGGTCGTCGACGGGGAGGACGGGTGAACGGGTCGTCGTGGAGAAGCGGATTTCCGCACGACCATTGGTGCGCTTTTCCATTTCAAACGCGAGCAGCAGCGGCGCGTACATCAGCTCCTCGTTACCGAGGACCAGAACGCGCGGCAGCTCGCCGTCGGCCCGGTCGCCCCACCCTGCCGACTCCAGTGCGGACAGCACGCGTTCGGCCATACCCGGCAGCGCGGCCTGAAGGCGGATCTGTTCGCGGGGGCCGAAGCCGTGCCGTCCGCCGTCGGGCAGTTGCTGGGGCCACCCGAGGTCCACCCGCTGTACGGTGCCCCGCGAAGCCGTGTTCTGCGCGGCCACCGGAGCACCGGCGTACTTCTCCACCAGTTCCCGGCCCCGCTCCAGCACGTCCCCCGGCAGCCCTGTGCGGCCGGCGGCGAGGGCCACCACATCGACGCCGGCACCCAGTTCGGCGGCGAACTTCTCCAGCGCCGCCACGTCCGCCTCGCCACGCATGTCGACCAGCGCGGCCACCACGTACCGGTCGCGCGGGTGGACGGCGTGCAGGGCCGCGATGGTGTTGCGTACGGTCCTGCCGGTGGACAGTTCGTCGTCCACCAGCACCAGCGGCCCGTCGGTGCGCAGCAGCTGCGGATCCTCGGGCAGCAGCAGATGCGAGGTCGCGTGGCTGTGCTCCTCCTCGAAACCGCCGTACTGCTGCACCCCTGGCACCCGGCGCCGCGTCGAGTGCAGGGCGCTCATGCGGCTGCCCATGCTGTGGGCGACAGTGAGCCCGAGCCCTGTCGCGGTCTCTGCGAAGCCCAGCACGACCGAGCGGGCGGCCTCCTGGTCGCCGAGCAGCTCACGGACCTGCTTCCCCAGGCGGCAGCCCGCGCCGAGGACCGCCGTCGGGTGCTGCGGGATGTGCTTGCCCAGGACGGTGGAGACCAGCAGGTGGGCCCGCTTGGGGTTGCGCCGCAGGGCGAGCCCCAGCAGTCCCCGCAGGCCCTCGCCCTCCAGCCGCACCCCGAGCCGTTCGGCCACCCACGTGCCTGGCCACGCCTCTGCTCCGGCCGCGTCCGCAGCCGAGGACCGGGCCCCGGCTTCCGCCCCGGCTCTCCCGACAGCCCCGGCTCCGACGTCCCGTACGCTTCCGTTCACTTGACTCCCGCCGCCAGCAGTTCGACGAAGCTCACGCCCTCGCGCGCCACCCCGAAGACCTCGCCGCGCAGCAGTGTGCGCTCGGCCCAGGCACGGTGCGGCTTCACCTCGTTCATCTTGTTCGTATACACGGAGCGCATCACTCCGCCTCCGCCGCGCTCGGGGCGCAGCACATCGGTCGCGTCGCAGAACTCCTCGTGGCTGACGACCGACAGCGCGTGCACGAGAGCCACATGCGAGGGGTGGATGCAGGTCTTGCCCAGCAGACCGTTCGCTCGGTCGAGCTCGATCTCGCGCAGCAGACCGTCCAGGTCGTGCTCGATCAGCGCGGTACGCACATCCTCGGCCCGGCCGCTCAGGAACGGGCTCTGCCGCAGCTGAGGCTTGAACATCCTCTCCTGCGGCCGGAAATATTCCCACACGGGACCGGTCACGGTGAACCCTGTGCCGTCGGCCCGGCCCAGCACATTCACCACATCCGCGATGACCGAGGCGACGATCTGGACGTCGTACGCCGTCATCTCCGGCGTACGGCGCAGCCCGTAGGCGGCGCAGAAGTCGGTGACGCCCAGGCGCAGCGCGAGGACCCGCTCGCGGTACTTGTCCAGGGTCCGGGCGATACCCGTCAGGGCGTCCGTGCGGGTCTCCCGGTGCAGCAGCTCGGGCGACTCGAGGACGGGCATCGCGAACAGCCGCCGTCCGCACGCCGCCTCCGCCTCGGTGAGCGCCTCCATGAAGGGCCCCGAACGGTCCTCGGTGAACTTGGGCAGCACAAAGCCCGACAGCAGCCGCACCGCGGCGCCCAGCCTGCGCACCAGGCCGGTGATCTGTCCCGACTCCCGTACCCGGACGAACAGCAGCGGCAGCGCCTCCTCCGTGCCGCGGTCGGCCAGCTCCCGCAGCTGCCGCACAAGGTTCTCCTCGGCCTGCGGCACCTCGCCGTCGGCTATCGAGTCCTCCAGGCACAGCACCATCGAGACGACGCCGCGCGCCGTCTGCTTGAGGACGTCGTCGGCGAGTGAGGGTCTGGTGGCGGGACTGTAAAGAGTGGCGCCGAGCGCGACGGAGAGCGTCCTCGCCGGTGCATCGGGGGTGAATTCGGTCGGCTCGCGGTGGAAGAGCGCGCTCCGGCGCTCAGGCGTCAGCTGCCTGAAATGCCGCATGAAAGACCCCCGTATTGCCGTCTCAGCGTCCCTTTATGGCTGCCATGGCGGGTATGGCCAACCTGGTGGCGTCGCGCGGTGGCGGTGGTCCTGCCGTGGCCGCCGTGGTGCCGCGTGGCTGCTCATCGTACGTATGGGGGTCGGTCACAAGTTCCCTCGGCTCCCTGGCGCGGCCGTAGCACTCACCGCGGCATCACATCCGTCACTCCGGGCATCACGTCCCGCGTCCCGGGGATCACGCCCCGCGTTGTCGGCGACCTCCGTCCGGGGGCAGGATGAAGACATGACGCACGCGATGACGAAGGGGTCGAACATCCAGCTGGAGTCCACGGCGGTGCGCGCCGTCCTCTGCTGGGCGCCTGGTGCTGGTGTGCCGGATGTCGATGCCTCGGCTCTGCTGCTCGGCCCGGACGGCAAGGTTCGCTCCGACGACGACTTCATCTTCTACAACCAGCCCCGCCACCCCTCCGGGCTGGTGCGGCACCTGGCCAAGAAGCGCGAACCCGAGGGGCTGCGCGACACCGTCGAGGCGGATCTGGGCGCGCTGGACGCCTCCGTCGACCGCGTACTGCTGGCCGCCTCGGCGGACGGCGGAACCTTCTCCGCCGTCCGCGAGCTGCGGCTGCTGCTGCACGACGCGGACAACCCGGATGGCGCAACCGGCTCCGGGCACGGTGGGCAGCTGCTCGCGCGCTTCGACATAGAGCCCGAGACCGGCGCCGAGACCGCCATGGTCTGCGGTGAGCTGTACCGACGCGGCGACGGCTGGAAGTTCCGCGCCCTGGGCCAGGGCTACGACACGGGGCTGGTCGGCCTCGCCACCGAGTTCGGCATCACCGTGGACGAGGGCGAGGCCGATGACGCCGACGCCGGGAAGACCGAGGCCGACGCAGGCCGGGAGAGGGGGCGCACCCGGGAGCGCGCCCCGGAGCCCGATCCGGACGCGACCGTGGCCCATGCGCCCCGTCCCGACACGATCGGCTCCGAGGACTTCCGGCTGGGCCCGCCCGCCGCCACCGTGCCGCAGCCGCCGCCCGAGCCCGACTTCCCGGAGCCCGACCCGGTGCCGCCCGAGCCGCACCCGGAGCCTTCGCCCCATCCGGAGCCCGGTCCGCCGCCAGGACCGCCGCCCGGGCCCGGCCCTGAACCGGTGCCGCCGGTGCCGCCGGGGCCGCCTCCGGGGCCCGCACCCGGCCCTGGCCCCGTCCCCGGGCCAGACCCCGCGCCGCCGCCGCAGCCGCCCGCTCCGGAGCCGCCGCAGCCCACCCCGTCGCCCGAGCCGCAGCCGGACCCGGCGGGGGTGGCAGCGGCGGGAGGGGCGGCGTCGTCGGCCGTCACGGCGCAGGTGCCAATGCCGGGAGCGCCACCGTTCGGGCCCCAGGGGGTACCCACCACGCAGCCCGGCTACGGCTACCCCCAGCCGCCGCACCACCCGCCCCAGCAGCCACCCGCCACTCAGCCCGCGTACGGCTACCCACAACCCACCTACGGCTACCCCCAGCCGGACCCGGCGTTCACGCTGCCGCCCCAGGGCCCACAGTTCCTCACCAACCGCTGAGGCCCCCGCCAGCCGGCAGGCGGCGAGGGCCCGGCACACAACAGGCCCCGCACGCAGCAGCACCCGGGAAGCAGGCACGCCCACGGCACGCAGCAGGCCCCGGCCGGTGACCGGCCGGGGCCTGCGCGGTGTTCGGCCCGGTGCGGGCGCGATGCCGAAGGCCCGGTCAGACCTTCTGCGTCTTGTAGCCCCGCCCCCATTGCAGACCCCAGCCGTAGAGCCGGTCCAGCTCTGCCTGGAAGCCGTAGACGTAGCGCACCTCGCGGCGCACCTTCAGCTCGCCCTTGACGTTCTCCATCAGCAGTACCGCGCAGGAACGCGCCTGCGGGGCACGCTCGTCCAGGCCCACCTCCACATGAGGGCCGTTGCTGGGGATGAGCGTGACGACCGCATGGGTCCGGTCGAAGGCCGGGGTGCCGTCGTAGATGTAGACGAAGAAGAGCAGTCGCTTGATCTCGTCCCGGTGGTCGAGATTGACGTAGAGCGTCTCACCGGACGGCGAGCCGAACCGGTCGTCCCCGGTGAGCTTGACGTACGGCGGCGCGTTCCAGTCCCCCAGGAAGTTGCCGAGCGGCTGGACGACGCCCTTGCTGCCGTCCACCAGCTCGTACATACAGGCCAGGTCGAGGTCCACGTTGACGACGCCCTGGGTGTGCGCCTGCACCACGGGGGCCGGCTTCAGAGCCCGGAGCGGGTGCCGCAGCGAACCGCTGGTGCGTCTGCCGATGCCCTCCACGTCCGAACTGCGCATCCGCCAGGAGAGATTGACCTGCATGCTGCCGGTGTCGGCCCCCTGTTTGGTCAGCGACAGCTCGGAGTGCCGCTTGGTCAACTCCATCGCATACGTCGACGGACCGCCGACCGTGTCGAACTTGGGTCCGCGCCGGGACATTCCCACACCCCGCCGCCAGTTCTCCCACAGGGAGACCATCCCGCACCCCCACTTGTGCTCGAGCCCAACTCACCACAGCGGGGCGGCTCGGGGACGGCGGTGCGGACCGCTGGGTCCGCACCGTCGCTTCAAGCCGCCCCGCTGGGAGCGTTCCTCGTTTGGCAGGCGGTCACACGCGCGCGGTGACCTCGGATTGTTCGGAATCGTCCCCGCTGCCCCCGTCTCCCCCATTGGCCTCGATCGCACGGTTGCGGCGCAGTGAGGACCAGAAGGAGGCGGCGATCAGCACCACACCGATGAGGCCCGTGATGACCTCGTTGATCTGGTACTTGACGGTGATGAGCAGGATCGCGGCAAGGGCACCGATCGCGTAGTGCGCGCCGTGCTCCAGGTAGACGTAGTCGTCCAGGGTGCCCTGGCGCACCAGGTAGACCGTGAGCGAACGGACGTACATCGCGCCGATGCCCAGGCCCAGCGCCATCCAGAAGATCTGGTTGGTGACCGCGAAGGCGCCGATCACACCGTCGAAGGAGAACGAGGCGTCCAGCACCTCCAGGTACAGGAACATGAAGAAGGCCGCCTTGCCCGCCATTCCGACGGCCGAGGGCTGCTTTCCGGCCTTCTTGGCCGCTTCTTCCTCTTCCTGTTCGCGCTCTTCCTCCTCCTCGAGTTTGTCCTCGAAGTAGCCGGAGAGGCCGCCGACGATCAGATACGTGACGAGCCCGGCGACACCGGCGAGCAGCACTGTGCCGGACTTGTCCGCGTGCCCGACGTGCTGGTGTGCGGCGGTGGCGAGCATGGTGGCCGTCACCAGCAGCACGACCATCGCGATGCAGACGGAGAGACCGTTGATCTTGCCGAGCTTGGAGAGCGGACGCTCCAGCCAGCCGATCCACTTCTCGTCCCGGTCCTCGAAGATGAAGTCGAGGAAGATCATCAGCAGGAACATCCCGCCGAACGCGGCGATGGCCGGGTGTGCGTCCGTGACCAGCTGTTCGTACCGGTCGGGATTGTCGAGCGCGACTTGTACGGCCTCGATCGGGCCGACTTTCGCGCTGATGGCGACGATAATGACCGGGAAGATCAGCCGCATGCCGAATACCGCGATCAGAATGCCGATGGTGAGGAAGATCTTCTGCCAGAAGGCGTTCATCTTCTTCAGTACGCCGGCGTTGACGACCGCGTTGTCGAACGACAACGAAATCTCGAGGACGGAAAGGATCGCCACGAGGGCGAACGCCTCCCACCCCCAGAAGAACGCCGCTGCGGCCAACCCGACGGCGGTGACGCCGAAGGACCAACCAAAGGTTTTCAGGAGCACTGGCTTCCCAATCCGGTATCCGGTCTACATAGGTTTACAAAGGGGATGAGAGACCTGGGACGACCACCACTTCGGAGCCGTCCAGGCAGTGTGCCGCAACCAGGCGACCGCCGCCGTTAAGCGACGTTGACGCCAAAGTCTAGAGCGATGCCCCTCAGCCCCGACGCGTACCCCTGGCCAACTGCGCGGAACTTCCATTCTCCGTTGTAGCGGTACAGCTCCCCGAAGATCATTGCCGTCTCCGAAGAGGCATCCTCGGTGAGGTCGTAGCGCGCCAGCTCGATCCCGTCCTCCCGGTTGATGACGCGGATGTACGCCTCGGCGACCTGGCCGAAGGTCTGGTGCCGGTTCTCGGCGTCGTAGATCGAGACCGGGAAGGCGATCTTGTCCACCTGCGCGGGGACCAGTGAGAGGTCCACCAGCACCGTCTCGTCGTCCTGGCTGCCGGTGCCGCCGACCAGTTCGTCACCGGTGTGCTCGACGGAGCCCTCGGGGCTCTTGAGGTTGTTGTAGAAGATGAAGTAGTCGTCGCCGAGGACCCGGCCACCGGAGCACAGCAGCGCGCTCGCGTCGAGGTCGAAGTCGGCGCCCGTGGTGGAACGGGCCTTCCAGCCCAGGCCGACTTGCACCTGGGTCAGATTCGGTGCGGCCTTCGAGAGGGAGACATTTCCCCCCTTGGCGAGCGTCACGCTCATGTTCTGGTCCTCTCCCCGGCTTATGGCACGACCGTGCGGCGCACCACGGTGCATCCAAGTGTCTCCGTACCACCGAGCGCCGCACACCTCCGGGTCACGGAAGTCTGCGGCGCCCGTGGCTGCCGGTCCACCGGCAGGCGTGCCGCACCGGCCCGCTCACGGGCCGGTGGCGGATGCCCGTCGGGTTCCTCAGACGTTCACGCCGAAGTCCTGCGCGATGCCGCGCAGCCCGGAGGCGTAACCCTGGCCGATGGCGCGGAACTTCCACTCCGCACCGTGCCGGTAGAGCTCGCCGAAGACCATCGCCGTCTCGGTCGATGCGTCCTCGCTGAGGTCGTAGCGCGCCAGCTCGACGTTGTCGGCCTGGTTGAGGACGCGGATGTAGGCGTTCCGCACCTGGCCGAAGCTCTGCTGGCGGCTCTCCGCCTCGTAGATCGAGACGGGGAAGACGATCTTCTCGACGTCGGCGGGCACCCCGGCGAGGTTCACCTTGATGACCTCGTCGTCGCCTTCTCCCTCACCGGTGAGGTTGTCGCCGGTGTGCTCCACGGAGCCGTCGGGGCTCTTGAGGTTGTTGAAGAACACGAAGTTCTGATCGTTGGCGACCTTGCCCTCCGCGTTCGTCAGCAGGGCGCTCGCATCGAGGTCGAAGTCGCTGCCGGTGGTCGTACGCGCGTCCCAGCCCAGACCGACGATGACCGCGGTCAGGTTGGGCGCTTCCTTGGTCAGCGAGACGTTGCCGCCCTTGCTGAGGCTGACTCCCACGAGTCCTCCTGGGTCAGTTGTTTCGGTGATTCCTGAGGAGCACCACGTGCCCCCGTGTTTGTGGATGCCGTCGGATCAACGATTCGATCCTAGTGAGCGGTTCCCCGGGACACAGCCCTCTTACAGAGCGGAATCGGGGTTGTTCCGAGCGTCGCCGGGAGCGCCTGGAAGCGCCCCCCGGCGCGGCGGCCAAGGCGTCAGAGCTTCTCGAGCGCCTTGACGTAGTCCTTGAGGTCCCGGGCGTCGGGCAGACCGTTGACGACGGTCCAGCGCACGGTGCCCTCCTTGTCGATGATGAAGGTGCCACGCACCGCGCAGCCCTTCTCCTCGTCGAAGACCCCGTAGGCGCGGGACGCCTCGCCGTGCGGCCAGAAGTCGGACAGCAGCGGATACTCCAGCCCCTCCTGCTCGGCGAATACGCGCAGCGCGAACGGCGAGTCGTTGGAGACCGCCAGCAGCTGCACGTCGTCGTTGACGAACCGGGGCAGCTCGTCCCGCAGGGCGCACAGCTCGCCGGTGCACACACCGGTGAAGGCGAAGGGGTAGAAGAGCAGGACGACGTTCTTCTTGCCCTGGTAGTCGGAGAGCCGCACGGCCTGGCCGTGCTGGTCCTTGAGCTCGATGTCGGGCGCCTTGGTGCCGGCCTCGATCGCCATGGCACGTTCCCTTCGGTGGGCGGACAAAGACGCCCCCACCCTATGCACCGAGCCCCTGCCGGCCAGGGGCCGGTCAGGGGCTCGTCGAATACCCGCCGGAACGCGTCGGGCACACACCGGAAGCAATCGAATGCGGCTCCAGGAGGCAGCCGGGACGGGGCCCGGTCCAGGACGGGGCCCGGACGGAAGGATCCCGAACGGGAAGCATCCTGAAAGCGGCGCCGACCGCGGTGTGCCGACGCCGTGGCGGCCGGAGCGGGAATTGCCGCCTCAGCGCTTGTTCGGGGCGCCCTTCGGGGTGACCAGACGGCTGCCCGTCCAGTCCTTGGCCGCGTTGAAGCTCTTGGTCTGGGAGAGACCGGCGGTCTGGGACGCCTCACCGATGTCGCTGGGCTCCACATAGCCCTCGCGGCCTGTCTTGGGGGTCAGCAGCCAGACGGGAGCACCCTCGTCGATCATCGTGGTCGCGTCCACCAGCGCGTCCGTCAGATCGCCGTCCTCGTCGCGGAACCACAGCACCACGGCGTCGGCCACATCGCCGTAATCCTCGTCGACCAGCTCCGTGCCGGTGATCTCCTCGATGGACTCGCGGAGCTCCTGGTCGACGTCGTCGTCGTAGCCGATCTCCTGGACCACCTGTCCGGGCTGGAAACCCAGCCTTGCGGCGGGGTTGGTCCGCTCCTCCGCGTGGTCCGCGGTCGCGCTCACGGATTGCCTCCAGTCATGTCTTGCGAATATGGGGTTGCGGCCCCGCGCGTACGCGAGGCATGAGCCGTAGTCCACACGGGCGGGCCGGATCACGCAAGTACCCGGCCTTCGATCCCGCCCAAACGTTGACGTCTCATCCCACAATGCCTGATCGAGAGTGATTCAGGCCACATTGCAGCCGCTGGGATCTGCCAGGTTTGCCCCGGCTGAGCCTGGGGAGCCGTAGGGGTGCATCCCCGGGCCGAACGGATGTTTGGGGTGACCGGAGCGGAGTGCGGGCTCCGCCCCGGAACGGGCGTAAGGTTGCGGTTTGACCGCCTCGTTGTCCCTGCGTACGCCGCCCTTCCGGCCCGCCTTGAGAGGTGCTGGGTTACTTATCGGTAGAGGTGACGTCACGGCGGCGGCGGTACACGATGGAGGCGGCACGCCACCCACCGAGCACGACCCACGGCGTCCGCCGCCGCCCGGCCCCCGAGCACCACCCGACCGATACAGCGAAGGAACAGCGTGGCTTCCGGATCCGATCGCAACCCGATCATCATTGGCGGCCTTCCCAGCCAGGTCCCGGATTTCGATCCTGAAGAGACCCGGGAATGGCTCGACTCGCTCGACGCCGCCGTCGACGAGCGCGGACGGGAACGCGCCCGCTATCTCATGCTCCGGCTCATCGAGCGCGCCCGCGAGAAGCGCGTCGCCGTCCCGGAGATGCGCAGCACGGACTACGTCAACACCATCGCGACCAAGGACGAGCCGTTCTTCCCCGGCAACGAGGAGATCGAGCGCAAGATCCTGAACGCGACCCGCTGGAACGCGGCGGTCATGGTCTCGCGTGCCCAGCGTCCGGGGATCGGGGTGGGCGGCCACATCGCCACCTTCGCCTCCTCCGCCTCGCTCTACGACGTGGGCTTCAACCACTTCTTCCGCGGCAAGGACGAGGGCGACGGCGGCGACCAGATCTTCTTCCAGGGGCACGCCTCCCCCGGCATCTACGCCCGCGCCTATCTGCTCGACCGGCTCAGCGAGGCCCAGCTCGACGGCTTCCGGCAGGAGAAGAGCAAGGCACCGCACGGGCTTTCCAGCTATCCGCACCCGCGGCTGATGCCGGACTTCTGGGAGTTCCCCACCGTCTCCATGGGCCTGGGCCCGATCGGCGCGATCCACCAGGCGCGGATGAACCGCTATATGGAGTCCCGCGGCATCGCCGACACCTCCAAATCGCGGGTGTGGGCCTTCCTCGGCGACGGCGAGATGGATGAGCCCGAGTCGCTGGGCCAGCTCTCGCTGGCCGCCCGTGAGGGGCTGGACAACCTCACCTTCGTCATCAACTGCAACCTGCAGCGGCTGGACGGGCCGGTCCGCGGCAACGGCAAGGTCATCCAGGAGCTGGAGTCCTACTTCCGAGGCGCCGGCTGGAACGTGATCAAGCTGGTGTGGGACCGCTCCTGGGACCCGCTGCTGGCACAGGACCGGGACGGCGTGCTGGTCAACAAGCTGAACACGACGCCGGACGGTCAGTTCCAGACCTACGCCACCGAGAGCGGCGCCTACATCCGCGAGCACTTCTTCGGCGGTGACCAGCGGCTGCGCAAGATGGTCGAGGGCATGACCGACGACCAGCTGCTGCACCTGGGCCGCGGCGGCCACGACCACCGCAAGGTCTATGCGGCCTACAAGGCGGCTGCCGAGCACAAGGGGCAGCCGACCGTCATCCTGGCGCAGACGATCAAGGGCTGGACGCTGGGCCCCAATTTCGAGGGCCGCAACGCCACCCACCAGATGAAGAAGCTGACGGTCGACGACCTCAAGGGCTTCCGCGACCGGCTGCACCTGCCGATCCCCGACAGCGAGCTGGAGTCGGGCCTGCCGCCCTACTACCACCCGGGCCGCGACTCGGAAGAGATCCAGTACATGCACGACCGCCGCAAGGAGTGCGGCGGCTACGTACCGACGCGGGTCAACCGGGCCGAGCCGCTGCAGCTGCCGGACGAGAAGGCGTACGCCACGCTGAAGAAGGGCTCGGGGCAGCAGCAGATCGCCACCACGATGGCGTTCGTCCGGCTGCTGAAGGATCTGATGCGGGACAAGGAGATCGGCAAGCGCTTCGTGCCGATCGCGCCCGACGAGTACCGCACCTTCGGAATGGACTCGTTCTTCCCCTCGGCCAAGATCTACAACCCGCTGGGGCAGCTCTACGAGTCCGTCGACCGCGAACTGCTGCTGGCCTACAAGGAGTCGCCGACCGGGCAGATGCTGCACGACGGCATCTCGGAGGCGGGCTGCACCGCCGCTGCCATCGCCGCGGGCTCCGCCTATGCCACCCACGGTGAGCCGCTGATCCCGATCTACGTCTTCTACTCGATGTTCGGCTTCCAGCGGACCGGTGACCAGTTCTGGCAGATGGCCGACCAGATGGCGCGCGGCTTCGTCCTGGGCGCCACCGCGGGACGCACCACGCTCACCGGTGAGGGCCTCCAGCACGCCGACGGCCACTCGCAGTTGCTCGCCTCCACCAACCCGGCGGCGGTCGCCTACGACCCGGCCTTCGGCTTCGAGATCGCCCATATCGTCCGGGACGGGCTCCGCAGGATGTACGGCTCCAGCGAAGAACACCCGCAGGGCGAGGACATCTTCTACTACCTGACCGTCTACAACGAGCCCATCCAGCAGCCGGCCGAGCCGGAGAACGTGGATGTGGAGGGCATCCTCCAGGGGCTCTACCGCTACCGGGGGGGCGAGCGGGGCACCCATGCCGCGCAGATCCTGGCCTCCGGGGTGGCCCTGCCGTGGGCGCTGGAGGCACAGCGGATCCTCGCGGACGAGTGGGATGTGAAGGCCGACGTGTGGTCGGCGACCTCGTGGAACGAGCTGCGGCGCGAGGCCGTGGAGGTGGAGGAGCACAACCTCCTGCACCCGGACGAGGAGCAGCGCCTCCCCTACGTCACCCGCAAGCTGCAGGGCGCCGAGGGGCCCAAGGTGGCGGTCTCGGACTGGATGCGGGCCGTGCCGGACCAGATCTCGCGCTGGGTTCCGGGCACCTACCAGTCGCTGGGTGCCGACGGGTTCGGCTTCGCCGACACCCGGGGCGCCGCACGCCGCTACTTCCACATCGACGCTCAGTCGATCGTGCTGGGCGTGCTGACCGAGCTGGCCAAGGAGGGGAAGGTGGACCGCTCCGCGCTGAAGCAGGCCATCGACCGCTACCAGCTGCTGGAGGTGGCGGCGGCCGACCCGGGCACCGCCGGCGGCGACGCCTGAGCCAGGCCCCGTACGCCGGGAGCCGTCCGGCTCCCGGCCCGGGCCGGGCGGCCGGGTGCGGTCCGCTCCAGGACCGCACCCGGCCGCTCGCATGCGGGGCCCGTGCAGGCGCCCCGCTGATGCGGCCATCTCAGTGCTCCCAGACCTTGAAGGCGCGTGCCCGGTAGGGCAGCTCAGGTGTCCAGGAGCCTGAGGGGTAGGTGTCGAACTCGGCCGTCTCCGCGCACTTCTTGCTCTGATAGAGCGTGACGGGACGACCCGTGCGGTTCGCCACCGAGGTGGCCGAGGCCCCGCCCCGCAGTGGCGTACAGCTTTCGATGTCGATGCCGCTCAATTCGTTGACGCGCGGCTTCCCCTTGAACCGCGGGCGCTCCCACAGACACAGCTCACCCGGCCCGCACTTCCCCAGCCGGGAACCGTCGCCCTGCTTTGCGGCTCGCTGCTGGGGCCCGTGCTGCGTCTGTGCTCCCGACGGCTGCGCGGCGGCTGTGAGCACCACCGCGAGCGCAGTCGCGGCCAGCATCCCGGCCGCCGTCCTCGGACCTCGTCCGAACATGCCTTTCATGGCTGATCACTCCCCCCGCTGAAGGCCGGGCACGTGCTCGCCCGGCGTGTGACCAGCATGTCCGCGCCGCCGAAGGGCCGCCAAGAGCAAACGGCCCGGTTCACCGGGACAGGTGGCGGAGTTGTCCACAACTCGCGAGTTATCCACCGTCCCGGCGCTACCGGGCCAGGAGAACGCCGGAATAATTCCGGTCCGTCAGATGTGCGCGTTCTGTCCGTCGGATGTGCACCGGCGGCCGGTCAGGTGCATCGCCGGACACGTGAGGTAGGCGCCCGACGGCCCGTCAGACGTGTACGGACGGACCCGCGTCCTTCTTGCCGCGGCTGGTGAAGACGGCGACGCCCGCGGCCAGGACCGAGACGATGCCCGCGCAGACGAACGCCAGGCTCATGCCGGAGACGAAGGAGTCGTGCACCACGTGCTTGATCGCCTGGGCCATCTGCTCCGGTGTGCCCTTGGGCACGGGCGCGATGCCGACCTCGGCGGCGTCCTTGAGGGCAGCCTCCTTCTTCTCGGGCAGCGGCGGCAGCTTGGCCTCGGCCCACTTGTGCGGGAGTTCGCTGCCGACCCGGGAGGCCATCACGGCACCGAGCACGGCCGTACCGAGGCTGCCGCCCACCTGCATGGCGGCCTGCTGGAGGCCGCCCGCGACACCGGCGTGCTGCAAGGGGGCGTTCCCGACGATCACTTCGGTGGCGCCGACCATCACCGGGGCGAGCCCCAGCCCCAGCAGGGCGAACCAGAGGGAGGTGATCGCCATGCCACTGTCCGTCTCCAGCGTGGAGAGGCCGAACATGGCGACGGCGGCCAGCACCATGGCGCCGACCAGCGGGATGCGCGGGCCCACCTTGGTGATGACGGTGCCCGCCAGCGGCGAGGCGACGATCATCATCGCGGTCAGCGGCAGCAGCCGCAGCCCGCTGTCCACCGGCGAGAGCCCGTTGACGTTCTGCAGGTAGAAAGTGACGAAGAAGATGCCGCCCATGAAACCGAAGGCCATGAGCACCATCAGTACGGTGCCGGCGGTCAGCGGCACCGAGCGGAACATGCTCATCGGCAGCAGCGGTTCCTTGACCTTCGTCTCCCAGAAGCCGAAGACGGCGAAGGCCGCCACGGAGACCGTCAGGAAGCCGAGCGTCTTGGGGTCACCCCAGTGCCAGTCGGGGGCCTTGATGATCGCCCAGACCAGACAGAACATCGCGCCCGACAGCAGGACGATGCCCAGCAGGTCGAAGGAGCGGGGAGCGTCCTTTGCGCGCCGGTCGAGCAGCAGCACGAGCCCCATCACCAGCGCGAGCGCTCCGACGGGGACGTTGATGAAGAAGACCGACTCCCAGCCCTTGTGCTCGACCAGCAGTCCGCCCACGATCGGCCCGGCCGCGGTCGAGGCGCCGATGACCGCACCCCAGATACCGATGGCCGCGTTCAGCCGCTCCGCGGGGAAGGAAGCGCGCAGCAGCCCGAGGGCTGCGGGCATGAGCAGGGCTCCGCATATGCCCTGGAGCACGCGGAAGGTGATGACGAGGGCGACGCTGCCGGACATTCCGATGGCGGCGGAGGCGACCGCGAAACCGACCACACCGCCCAGGAAGGTCTGGCGGTGCCCGAAGCGGTCACCCAGTTTGCCCGCCGTTATCAACGAGACCGCGAGCGCGAGCAGATAGCCGTTGGTGATCCACTGGACGTCGGCGAGGGAGGCGTCGAGGTCGTCCTGGATGGCGGGGTTGGCGATGGCGACGATCGTCCCGTCGAGGGCGACCATCGCGACACCGAAGGCGACGGTGACGAGGGTCAGCCACGGGTGCCCGCGCAGCCCGCTGCGGGCCTCCCGGCCACCGCCCTCGGGGCCTGCTGGATCCGGCGCGCCATGCGCGACGGTGCTGGTCTGGGTGCTCATGGCGGGAGAGTAATGACAGCGACTGACAATTGACAAACCAAACTATTAGCCGGTAAATGTCAAACGACGATCACGTATCGTGAGCATTCTGAATCAGGAGAGGAAGCGGCTTTGACCGGTCTGCGTGAACGGAAGAAACAGCGCACGAGGGACGCCCTGATCGTGGCGGCCCATGAGCTCTTCGTCACGCAGGGCTACGAAACCACCACGGTCGACCAGATCGCCGAAGCCGTCGACGTCTCCCAGCGCACCTTCTTCCGCTACTTCGCGAACAAGGAGGAAGTTGCGCTCTTCATGCAGGACATGGTGGGACAGCTCTACTACGAGGCCGTCTGCGCCCGCCCGCCCGGAGAGCCTCCGCTGGAGTGCCTGCGCAACACCCTCGACGACGTGTGGGACGAGGTCGGCGAGGCCGTGGAGGAAATCACACCTCTTGACCTGCACCTGAAGATGTGCCAGATCATCGAGGTGACTCCCGCGCTGCTCGCCGCGCACCTTCGGCACTCGCTGCTGCTGGAGGAGAAGCTCGTCCAGGAGATCGCCCGGCGCACCGGCCTGGACGCCGAGAAGGACCCGCGGCCACGGGTACTGGTGGCCGCCTTCAGCGGTGTGATGCGCACCGCCGGGCGGCAATGGAGCCTGAGCAGCAACGCCTCCCTGGAGCTGGCGCGCGGGGTCACCCGTGATTACGTAGCGCAACTGGGGCCCGCACTCTCGGCGGACTGGGAACGGCAGCACTGAACCCGACTGCCGCCCCCCGCACGGCAGTTGCACACGGTGACCAGTACGCCAAACGGACGCGCGGGACTGACCCGGGGGCGGATTACGAAACGTGAGATGACTCACGCGACGCCCATGAATGCGGGACCACTGCGCGGCATCTCCTAGGGTGTCGCTCCAGTGACTTACTTCTCCGCACTAGGCAACCCGCTGTCCGGATCAGGCGTCCCCGAGTCGGGAGCCCCGGGCATCACGGCCTGGCGTGCGCTGCTCGCCCTGGCCGTCGTCTTCGTACTGCTGGCGACGACCGGCTGGACGGCGGTCCGCAAGCACCAGGCCGACGCCGGCCCCCGCGCAGCGGCACTGCACGCCTGGGAGAAGGGCTCTTTCGCCGGCCGCCCGCTGCCCGACCCCCACGCCTCGCCCAGCCGCATCGCGCGCTACTTCGCCGGGCTGACCGCAGCACAGCAGCGCGGTCTCGCCGCACGCTATCCGCTGGTCGTGGGCAACCTCGGCGGCGCCCCTCTGGAGATGCGCTACCGGGCCAACCACACGGCACTGCTCCAGGCCCGCGACACCGAGCGCAAACGGATGCGGGACCAGCGGCTGACGGACGAGGGCCGCCACCAGGCGGGGCAGCGGATGCACCGCTTCGAGTCGATGCTGCGCCCCGGGCGGCAGATCCTCGCCTTCGACCCGACAGGACGCGGCCGGGCAGCCGAGGTCTTCGGTGATCTGCGGGACGCCCAGCGCGTCTCGGTGGTCGTCCCCGGGGTCGACACCGAACTGCTGACCTTCGAGAAGACGGCACGGCAGTACTCCGCACCGGTCGGCATGGCCGATTCGCTGCAGCGCCAGCAGCACACCGACCGCCCCGGTATGCGCACGGCAACGATCGCCTGGGCCGACTACACCGCGCCCGCGGGGCTCGGCGTGGACGCCGCCTCGGGCGGCCCGGCCGAGGCGGGCGCGGTACGGCTGAACCGGCTGCTGCAGGCCCTGCCCGCCACCTCGGTCGGCCCGGCCCCCAAGGTCGCGTTGTTCTGCCACAGCTACGGCTCGGTGGTGTGCGGCGTCGCGGCGCACCAGCTGCCGGAGAGCGTCACCGACATCGCAGTGGCGGGCAGCCCGGGGATGCGCGCCGACAACGCGTCGCAGCTCGGCACCCGCGCCCGTATCTGGGCGATGCGGGACAGCGACGACTGGATCGCCGACGTGCCCCACATGGACGTCGGCGGGCTCGGGCACGGCGCCGACCCGGTCGCGGACAGCTTCGGTGCCCGGCATCTGTCAGCGCGGGGCGCTGTTGGCCACACCGGCTACTTCGTGCCGCACACCCACAGCCTCGCCAACTTCGCCGCGATCGGCACCGGCGCCTACAAGGACGTCTCCTGCGACTCCTCGGACCCGAAGTGCTCCTTCGTCCCGGGCGCGGCCTGACATCACGCGAGGGCACCCAAGCCCTCCCGGGACGCCGTACGCCCCGAATCAGCGCGCGTAGCGTCGCAGAGAGCGGCGGAGGGGGGACGGAGAGCCGACCGACGCATACGATGGCCCACATGGGTGACGTACTGGCTGGAATTCACTCCACCTGGGAGTTCGATTCGGACTCCGTGCTCATCCGCTTCGAACGGGGGATTCGCACACCGAAGCTCTTCCAGGTGCTCGGAGAGCGGCGTGTTCCGTACGAGGCGCTGAGCGCCGTAGAGCTGGCCCCGGGCGGCAAACGCGGCACCGTGGTGCTGCGCGCCGTGCCCCGCGAGGGCGCCGACCCGCTGCTGGAAGCGGCTGCCGGACAGCTCAAGGAGAGCAGCGATCCCTACCGCCTGGTGCTGCCCGCCGAGCGCGAGACGCTGGCGGACTACTACGCGACCGAGCTGCGTGCCGCACTGCCCGGGGAGACGGCCAAACCCGCCGAGCACTATCTGGTCGCCGCACCGGCAGCGCCGCAGAGCTTCAAGGCGTACGACGGCAAGGCATCCTTCGACGGCAAGGTCGTCGCCTTCCGCTGGTTCTGGACGGGCGCCTCCACAGCCAAATGGAAAGCCGGCGACCAGTTCTTCCCCGTAGGAGAGCTGGAAGACGTCGAATGGCGCTCCCCGGAGGGGCTCAGCGGCCACCTGCGGCTGCGCCCGCGCGGAGCCGAGATGCTCGCGGAGGCCGACCAGGACCCGGCCTCCGTGGTGTTCGGCCTCGGCTACGGCCCCGTCTATGAATCGCTGCCCTTCGCCGCCTCGGTCCTGGAGGCGGTACGCGCGGCCGACCCGGTACGGGAGCTGCAGAACCTCCGTACGCCCCCCGCGGCGCCGCAGCCGCACCGCTCGGACCCGGCCGACGTGGCCGAGCGCATCCGGCACCTCGGTGAGCTGCACGACGCCGGGCTGCTGACCGACGACGAGTTCACCGCCAAGAAGGCGGAGCTGCTGGCGGAGCTGTGAGCGTTCGCGCTGTGGCGCCCCGCCTGCGCGCCGAGCTGCGCTCACTGAGGACCGCGCTGGCCACGCCCGCCGCCTCTCACGAGCCGCTGCTGGGACATGCCTCGTCCCCCGTGGTGCGGTCGCTGCCCTATGTGGTGGCGTTCCTCTTCGCCGTCGTGCTGCTCCCGGTCACCATTCAGCTGCTCTCGAACGAGTACAGGTTGCAGGGCGGCCTGGCCGGTGTGCTCGGTGTTGCACAGTCCGCGCCGCTGCTGCTGGCCGTGACCAGGCCGCTGCCCGCCTGGTGGATCATCTTCACCGCCGACCTGTTGGGTGCCCTGGCCCTGCTGACAGCAGACGGGAGCGCGGGGCGCCCCTGGCCGTGGCCGCCGACGGTGATCGTGGGCTGTCTGGTGCTGTGCCTGGCGCTGGCGCTGCGCGAGAGCCGCCGTACCCTGCTGGCCGTCTGGCTCGTCACGGTGACCGCCTCGCTCGTCCTGGGGTTCGTCTCGCCTGAGCGAAGCGAGGGGACGAACGTCCTGCTGATCGTGCTCAGCGGCGTCGTACTGCTGCTCGGCGCCACGCTGCGGGAACGGGCGGAGGCACAGCGACGGCTCGCCGAGCAGGAGACCATCAGCGAGGCGGAACGCGCCCAGCGCACCCTGCTGGAGGAGCGCGCCCGTATCGCACGGGAACTGCACGACGTGGTCGCACACCACATGTCGGTCATCACCGTCCAGGCGGACAGCGCCCCCTACCGGATCTCGGAACTGCCCGAGGAGGCACGCGAGGAGTTCGGCTCCATCGCCGCCACGGCACGCGAGTCGCTGACCGAGATGCGCCGCCTGCTGGGCGTCCTGAGGAGCGAGAAAACCCGCGGCGAGCGGGCACCGCAGCCCGGCCTGGAGAGGCTGGACCAGCTCGTGGAGGCCACCGTACGAGCAGGGGTCCCCGCGGAACTGGACATCTCCCTCCCTGAGAGCGAAGACGGTGCAGCAGACGAGGTTTCCGCGCCGGCGCCGACCGTGACGCTGTCGGCGTACCGGATCGTGCAGGAGGCGCTCGCCAACGTCGTACGGCACGCACCCGGCGCACAGACCCGGGTCTCGGTGACGGCGCCGGAGGGCTTCCTGTCCGTGCTGGTCGTCAACGGCCCCTCTCCCGAGCCCGATGCGACGCCCCTGGAGACGGCCGGCACCGGACACGGGCTGGTGGGAATGCGGGAGCGGGTACGGCTGGTCGGCGGCAGCCTGGAGGCCGGCCCGCTGCCCGACGGCGGCTTCCGCGTCGCCGCCCGACTGCCGCTGAGCCCGCCCGTCACCGCGCTGGAAAGCCCGCGCGACACCGCGGAGGACACCGGTCCGGAGGCCAGCGGGCAGGACCGGCAGAGGGCGGACCGTAAGCAGAACAAGCAGAGCCAACAGAACAAGCAGAGCCAGCAGAGCCAGCAGAGCCAGCAGAGCCAGCAGAGCCAGAACAAGCAGAAGCAGAGCAAGCGCAGGCAGGGCAAGAAGGACTCGAAGAACACGAGGGGTTCCGCGACCGCATGAACGGCATCGGCGCGTCCGGCGCCTTTTCGACGGACCGGGTGACCCGCGTGGTCATCGTCGACGACCAGGCCATGGTCCGCGCGGGGTTCGCAGCGCTGCTGGCCGCACAGAGCGACATCGACGTGGTGGGCGAGGCACCCGACGGCGTGGCCGGTGTCGAACTGTGCCGCCGCGCCCACCCGGACGTCGTGCTGATGGACGTACGGATGCCACGGCTGAACGGCCTGGAGGCGGCGCAACAGCTCCTCGACCCGCCGCCCGGCGTCACCCATCAGCCCAAGGTGCTGATGCTCACCACGTTCGACGTGGACGACTACGTGTACGAGGCACTGCGGCTCGGAGCCAGCGGGTTCCTGCTCAAGGACGCGCCACCGGCCGACCTGATCGCCGCGGTCCGGGTGGTGGCCGAGGGGGAGGCGCTGCTGGCGCCCTCGGTGACCCGGCGGCTGATCGCGGAGTTCGCCCGGCAGCGGTCCCGTACCGCTCCGCGCAAGGAGCGCGCCTCGGCACCCGAGCTGCGGCTCAAGGCGCTGACCGAACGCGAAACCGAGGTGCTGGAGTTGGTGGCCCGCGGGCAGTCCAACACCGAGATCGCCGAATCGCTCGTGCTGGCCGAACAGACGGTGAAGACCCATGTGAGCCGCATCTTCGCCAAGCTGGGGCTGCGCGACCGCGCTCAAGCAGTCATCTTCGCCTACGAGTCGGGGCTCGTCGCACCGGGCGACCACTGATGTCCCGCCGGGCGACCGCTGACTTCGCACTGGGCAACCGCGGACCTCGTACTGTGCGGCCAATCCCACCAACTCCCCACCAGGCAGCCGATAGCGCCCCTCCCGCGATTCCGGGCTCACCCAGCTCCCCTCCCTGGTTCCCGGAGCCCGGCGCTCCACGGGCCGCTCCGGCCCCGCTCCCGTGTCCCTGCGCTGCTCCCGCTCCCCGGCAGCATCGTCCCGTGCTCCCGCTTCCGGCCCCGGCACGCTCTCCTCCACCCCCTACCCCGGTAGCACCCGCGAGTTGGCTCCGCGGTGTGACGCCCGGCGTACAGCCGTGCCCGCACTCTCCTTCTGCCGCCGCCGGAGACTCCGGTCGGGCGGCGGGAGGAGGGACACACCCACATGAAGCGCCGCCGCAAGCGTGCTCTGCTCGTCGCCCCGCTCGTCGCGGCCGTCTTCGCCACGACTGCCGGCGTCACCAGCGGCACGGAGCAGACCCCGGTCACCGGACCCGCACCGGGCGCCGCCGCATGGCGCGCGGATCATTCGCTGGGGCGCACGCTGCCGGACCCCGCAACCGCGAGCCCCGAACGGGTCGGCACATTCTTCGCGGGGCTGAGCGGGAGGGAGCGGCGGGCGCTGGTGCGGCGGCATCCGCTGACGGTGGGGAATCTGGACGGCGCCCCCCTACGTGTTCGTTACCAGGCGAACCGGTTGGCGCTCAAGGAGGAGCGGCGGGCGGAGCTGGGGCGGGTACGGGATGCCGGGCTGACGCGGGAGGACCACCGGGAGGCCGGGGAGAAGGCCAGCCGGTATGCCGAACTGCTCGCTCCCGGAAGGCAGATCCTCGTCTTCGATCCGCGCGGCCGGGGCCAGGTCGCCGAGGTCTACGGGGATCTGGAGCACGCCACCCGCTCCGCCGTCGTCGTCCCCGGCTCCGACATCGATCTGACCACCTTCGACGGCGACGGCAAGAACCGCTACGGCAAGCCCGCGGGGATGGCCACCGCACTGCGCGACAGGATGACCGCCGCCGCCCCGCACACCCGCACCGCGGTGATCGCGTGGGTCGGCTACACGACGCCCGTCGGCCTCGGCCCTGACGCCGCGACCGGGCGGCTCGCGGAAGCGGGCGCGCCGCGGCTGGCACGCTTCCTGCACGGGCTGGCGCGGACCGGGGCGCCCGCGCCAGCCGTGCTGTGCCACAGCTACGGGTCGGTGGTGTGCGGCCGGGCGGCGGCCCGGCTCGGCCGGTCCGACGCAGCCGACCTGATCGTCTTCGGCTCCCCCGGGATGCGCACCGGCTCGGCCGCTGCGCTGCACACCAGGGTGCCGGTGTGGGCCGCGCGTACCGCCGAGGACTGGATCGGGCATGTCCCCCACGTCGAGCTGCTCGGCCTGGGACACGGCGCCGACCCGACGGACGCCGGGTTCGGTGCCCGCGTCGTCACTGCGGCCGAGGCCGACGGGCACGGCGGCTATCTGAAGCCGGGCACCGACTCGCTCGACAACTTCGCTTCCATCGCGCTGCGCGCTTACGGCTCCGTCCGGTGCGCGCCCGCCTCCCAGGAGTGCGCTGATGCCCGCTGAATCCGGTGTCCGCACCGCCTCCCCCGCCCGCCCGCTGCTGCGCAGGGCCCAGGACGCCGTCCGTACCGTGGAGGAGCGCACTCCCCCGCACCGCGACCGGGCAGTGGACGGACTGCGTGCGTTGGCGCTGCTCGCCGTTCCGCTGGGCCACTGGATGCTGGGCGGGTTCGCCCGCGGCCCGGAGGGCGCCCTGCACAATGCGAGCCCACTGGCCACGCTGGGCTTCTTCGCCCCGCTGAGCTGGATGCTGCAACTGCTGGGCATTTTCTTCCTGGTGGGCGGCTACTCCTCGGTGCTCTCACTACGGCGCGCCACTTCGCGGGGCGAGACGGCCGGGCACTGGCTGCGCGGGCGGCTGCTGCGACTGGGCCGTCCTGTGCTGGGCGTCACGGCGGTGTGGGCCGCACTGTTGCCCGTGCTGTCGTTTCTGGGAGTACCGGAGGCGACGCTGCGGACAGGTGCGGTGCTGGTGGTGCAGCCGCTGTGGTTCGTTGCCGTCTATGCGGGCGTCACCGCGCTGACGCCGTACTGCGTGCGTGCGGCGCAGCGGTGGGGCGGGTGGACGGCGGTGCCGCTGCTGGTGACGGTCGCCATGGTGGACTTCCTGCGGTATGGGCCGTACGCGCAGCAGGTGCCGCCCTGGCTCGGTCTGCTCAACCTGCTACCGGGGTGGCTTTTCGGCTACCAGTTGGGCGCGTGCTGGGGTGTGGGCAGGCTGCGTCGCGGGGGTGCTGCTGTGCTGCTGTTCGGGGGCGCGGTGTTGTTTGCCGTGCTGCTGGTCGTCTTCGGCTATCCGGCGTCCATGGTGGGCGTCCCCGGGCAGTCGCGTACCAATTCGCATCCGCCCTCACTGCTGGTGCTGGCGCTCGCGTCCGTGCAGTGCGGTGCTGCTGTCCTGTTGCACGGGCGGATCGGCCGCGTGCTGCGCCGCCCGGCACTGTGGGCGCCGGTGGTGGGGGTCAATCTGTCAGCGATGACGATCCTGTGCTGGCACCAGACGGCGATGCTGGCCGTGGCGGTGCCCACCGCGCGGCTGGGAGCGGTGGCCGGTCTGAGCACGGCGCCGGACTCTCTCGGCTGGGTGCTCGCCCGGCTGGCGTGGCTGCCGGTGTTCGCGGTGGCACTGGTGGCGATCGGCAGCCTCACCCGCCGGTTCGAGCCGCCGTGGCGCAGCGCCGGGCGGGGCGCACGGGCGGCGGCCGGTGCGCTGGCCGCCGCGTTCGCGCTCTACGCGTTCGCCGTGGTGTGAGCCGACGGGGTGGGGGTGATGTGGGACTGGACGGCGCGGGTGGCCGGCAGGTCCCCGGTCTTCCGCGAATAGTGGTCGATCTTGTAGTCGAGCACGGCGAGGGTGTCGTGCAGCTCCGCTATTCGTTCGAGCACGTCCTTGCGGGTGGCCTCCAGGAGTGCCTGGCGTTCCGCGAAGGTCTGCTCGCCCTGGCGCACCATCTCGGCGTAGCGCACCATGTCCGCGACCGGCATCCCGGTCAGCCGCAGTTTGCCGACCAGTTCCAGCCAGTCCAGATCACGGTTGGAGAAGCGCCGCTGTCCGGTGTGGGATCTGTCCACGTGCGGCATCAGGCCGATCCGCTCGTACCAGCGCAGTGTGTGCGCGCTCAGGCCGCTGAGCGCCGCCACCTCGCTGATGGTGTACCTGTCCTGTCCGTCCGGCCGTGGGTGGCCGCTGCGGGTGTCGGCACACTGCGCGGGCCGGTCGTGCTCGGGCGTACGTGGTCTTTCCGTCTGCGTCACGGTCACAAGTGAACGCTACGGAGTTGGAGTGCACTCAAAGCAAGGGCAAAATCGACGGCAAAACGGTGCCGTTAGGCTCGTTCCCATGGACAGCCTGCGGATCATCGAGACCTGGCCGGTGCCCACTGCGGCGGCGGCCGTCGTACGTGCCGACGGCAGCGTGGCCGGAACGCACGGTGTGGCCACGCAGCGCTTCGCGCTTGCCTCCGTCACCAAGCTGCTGACCGCGTATGCGGCGCTGATGGCGCTGGAGGAAGGCGCTGTGGAGCTGGATGAGCCGGCCGGTCCCGAGGGTGCGACAGTGCGGCATCTGCTGGCGCACACCTCCGGGCTCGCTTTCGACGAGCACCGGTCGATGGCCCAGCCGGGCACCCGCAGGATCTACTCGAACGCGGGCTTCGAGGCCCTGGCCGACCATCTGGCCAAGGCGACCGAGATGCCCTTCCCGCAGTACCTGCGCGAAGGGGTGCTCGATCCGCTGGGCATGGCCGGTACCGAGCTGGAGGGCTCGGCCGCCAAGGACGCCGTCTCCACACTGGCGGACCTGACCCGCTTCGCTGCCGAGCTCCAGTCCCCCACGCTGCTGGCTCCCTCCACGGTTCGGGAGGCGGCCTCGGTGGTCTTTCCGGGGCTCAGCGGCGTGCTGCCCGGTTACGGCCACCAGAAGCCGAACGACTGGGGCCTGGGCTTCGAGATCCGCGGCACCAAGTCCCCGCACTGGACGGGCGAGACGTCCTCGCGGGGCACCTTCGGGCATTTCGGCCAGTCCGGGACGTTCCTATGGGTGGATCCGCACGCGGGAGCCGCGTGTGTAGCCCTCACGGACCGCGCCTTCGGCCCATGGGCCATGGAGGCGTGGACACCGTTCACCGACGCGGTGCTGGCGGAGCTGCGGGGCTAGCCGTACGGCAGCGCACTGCGGTGGCGCTCAGCCGTACACGGGCTCCGCATGCATCTCCCACAGCAGGAGTTCCGCGCCGCCCTCCGCACGCAGCTCCAGCTCGCTCTGTACGGCTGCTTCGGTGCTCCTATGGTCAGCCTGTTCGGCGGTCAACCGCGCGGCGTCGCCCTCGTGCAGAGTCGTACCGTCCAGCAGTGCCCGGCCACGCGCCACATGGACGTACACGAAGGCGGCCTGCGGCACAGCAGTGCGCTCCCCGTCGGCCAGCCGCCGTACGTGCAGTACGGCTTCGGTGCGCGGCAGGGCGAAAGGGGTGTTGTCCGCGATGCCACGGACCAGCTCGTATGCGGGCTCGGTACCGAACGCACCCGGCACCAGCCACATCTGGACGAAACGCAGCGGTCCTTCGCCCGCGTTCCGCTCGGTGTGCCGCACCCCGCTGCCCGCGCCGAGCCGCTGCACGTCTCCTGGGCGCACCACAGTGGTGTGCCCGGCGGAGTCGCGGTGCTCCAGTTCGCCCTCGACGACCCAGGTGACGATCTCCACGTCACGGTGGGGGTGCTCGTCGAATCCGGCGCCGGACGCGAGGCGCTCCTCGTTGCAGGCCACCAGCAGTCCGAAGCCGACGTTGTCGGGGTCGTAGAAGCCGGAGAAGGAGAAGGCGTGCCGGGTGTCGATCCCGGCCTGCCGGTCGCCGCCCCGGTACCGGTCCTCGGCCCGCCACACCATCTGTGCCATGGGCCCCACGGTAGTGCCGGGCCCTTGTTCGAAAGGCACCTGTCCGCCCCCGCGCCCGGAAAGGACATCCGGTAAGGCAGGCTTGTCCCGTGCCCGAAGCCACAGATCCACCACCCCAGCACCCCCACCTGGCCACCCTGCGCCGACTGGAACAGTCCTCCGGGAAGCTCGCCGCCGCTGCCATCGCGCGCATGGACGCGCAGCTGCCCTGGTACCGCGCCATGCCGCCGGAGAACCGCTCCTGGATCGGCCTGGTCGCGCAGGCGGGTATCGCTGCCTTCACCGAGTGGTTCCGGCACCCGGAGACGCCACAGGCCATCAGCACGGACGTGTTCGGCACCGCGCCGCGCGAGCTGACGCGGGCGATCACGCTGCGGCAGACCGTGGAGATGGTGCGCACCACGATCGAGGTCGTCGAGACGGCCATCGACGAGGTGGCGGCGCCCGGGGACGAGGCGGTGCTGCGGGAGGCGCTGCTGGTGTACGCGCGGGAGATCGCCTTCGCCACCGCGCAGGTGTACGCGCAGGCCGCCGAGGCGCGGGGGGCGTGGGACGCCCGGCTGGAGTCGCTGGTGGTCAACGCGGTGCTCTCCGGCGAGGCGGACGAGGGCGCCGTCTCCCGTGCCGCCGCGCTGGGCTGGAACTCCCCCGAGCATGTGGCCGTGGTGCTGGGCACCGCACCGGACGGCGACAGCGAGCTGACGGTCGAGGCCATCCGGCGGGCCTCCCGGCAAGCCAAGCTCCAGGTGCTCACGGGCGTGCTCGGCAGCCGGCTGGTGGTGATCGCGGGGGGCTCGAACGATCCGCTGAAGGCGGCAAAGTCGCTGATCGGGCCGTTCGCGGCGGGCCCGGTGGTGGCCGGGCCCGTGGTGGGTGACCTGCTGGCGGCCACCCGCTCCGCACAGGCGGCGATGGCAGGTCTGAAGGCGTGTGCGGCCTGGCCGGACGCCCCCCGGCCGGTGCTGGCGGACGATCTTCTTCCCGAGCGCGCGATGGCGGGTGACCCGGCCGCGCGGGAGCTGTTGGTGGAGGAGATCTACAGACCGCTGGAGGAGGCCGGGTCGGCGCTGCTGGAGACGCTCAGCGTCTATCTGGAACAGGCGAGTAGCCTGGAGGGCGCCGCGCGGATGCTGTTCGTGCACCCCAACACCGTCCGCTACCGGCTGCGACGTGTGACGGACGTCACCGGCTGGTCGCCTTCGGATGTACGTTCCGCTTTCACGCTGCGTATCGCGCTGATCCTGGGGCGTCTCGCCGACTTCCCGGGTCAGCCGTAAGCTGACGGGCGTCTTTTGTTGAGGGTCCACAATTCCCCTCACGGTTCTTCGTCTCGGTCCCCACCGGCCGAGACCCCTGCCCACAGGAGAGAGTGAAAGAGTGCTCGTACTCGTCGCTCCCGGCCAAGGCGCCCAGAAGCCTGGCCTTCTGACCCCCTGGCTCGAACTCCCCGGCGTCGCCGACCGGCTCGCCCAGTGGTCGGCCGCCATCGACCTGGACCTGGTGCACTACGGAACCCAGGCCGATGCCGAGGCGATCCGTGACACCGCCGTGGCCCAGCCGCTGCTGCTCGCCACCAGCCTGCTGTCCGGCTACGAACTGCTGGAGGGCGAGCCCACGCAGGGCGCCCCCGGCCGGGCCGCCGCCGTCGGCGCGTTCGCCGGCCACAGCGTGGGCGAGCTGGCCGCCGCGGCACTGACCGGTGTACTCACCCCGCTGGAGGCGCTGCGTATCGTCCGCGCCCGGGGCACGGCGATGGCCGAGGCCGCCGCCACGGCCGAGACCGGCATGTCCGCCGTGCTGGGCGGCGACCCTGAGGTCGTCACCGAACACCTGGAGAAGCTCGGCCTGACCCCCGCGAACAAGAACGGCGCGGGCCAGATCGTGGCCGCCGGTACCGCCGAGCAGCTCGCGGCGCTGGCGGAGGACAAGCCCGAGAAGGCCCGGGTCATCGCGCTGAAGGTCGCGGGAGCCTTCCACACCGAGCACATGGCGAGCGCGCTGCCCGCCATGGAGACGGCCGTGGAGGGCGTCACACCCAAGGCACCGCTCACCCGCTACGTCTCCAACTTCGACGGCCAGATCGTGGAGTCGGGGCAGGAGGTGGTACGCCGTCTCGTCAACCAGATCTCGGCCCCGGTGCGCTGGGATCTGTGCATGGACACCTTCCAGCAGCTGGGCGCCACAGCCCTGATCGAGCTGTGCCCCGGCGGCACCCTGACCGGCCTGGCCAAGCGCGCTCTGCCGGACGTACGGACGCTGGCGCTGAAGTCGCCCGACGACCTCGCCGCCGCGCGGGACCTCATCGCCGCACACACGTCCGCCTGACCTCCAAGGAGTCCCGAGAAGCATGACCGCGAAGATCAAGCCCGCGCAGGGCTCGCCGTATGCGCGCATTCTCGGCGTCGGCGGATACCGACCGACCCGTGTGGTGCCGAACGAGGAGATCCTCAAGCACATCGACTCCTCCGACGAGTGGATCCGCTCCCGTTCGGGTATCGCGACCCGGCACTGGGCGGGGCCGGAGGAGACGGTCGCCGAGATGACCCTGGAGGCCGCGGGCAAGGCCGTCGCGGACGCCGGGATCACCGCCGACCAGGTGGGCGCGGTCATCATCTCGACCGTCTCGCACTTCAAGCAGACCCCGGCGGTCGCCACCGAGATCGCCGACCGGATGGGCGCGGGCAAGGCGGCGGCCTTCGACATCAACGCGGGCTGCGCGGGCTTCGGCTACGGCCTCACCCTCGCCAAGGGACTGGTCGTCGAGGGCAGTGCCGACTACGTGCTGGTGGTCGGCGCCGAGCGGCTCTCCGACCTGACGGACCTGACGGACCGCTCCACGGCGTTCCTGTTCGGGGACGGTGCCGGAGCCGTCATCGTCGGCCCGTCCGACGAGCCCGGTATCGGCCCGTCGGTCTGGGGTTCGGAGGGTGACAAGCGGGACGTCATCACCCAGACCGTCCCCTGGGACGGCTTCCGGGTGGGCGATGTCTCGCAGCTGCCGCTGAGCGAGGACGGTTCGCTGAAGTTCCCCGCGCTGCGCCAGGAGGGCCAGACGGTCTTCCGCTGGGCCGTCTTCGAGATGGCCAAGGTCGCGCAGCAGGCCCTGGACGCGGCCGGCATAACGGCCGAAGATCTGGACGTCTTCATTCCGCACCAGGCGAACATGCGGATCATCGACTCGATGGTCAAGACCCTCAAGCTGCCCGAGCACGTCACGGTCGCCCGCGACGTGGAGACCACAGGCAACACCTCGGCTGCCTCCATCCCGCTGGCGATGGAGCGGCTGCTGGCGACGGGGAAGGCGAAGAGCGGCGACCTCGCGCTCGTCATCGGCTTCGGGGCGGGTCTCGTCTACGCCGCCACGGTCGTTACTCTCCCCTAGTCAAGATCCGAGCAGCCCCGTACGACAGGGTCGGGCGCTGCGGACTCACCGCATATACGAAGGAGCGCCGCAATGGCCGCCACTCAGGAAGAGATCGTCTCGGGCCTCGCCGAGATCGTGAACGAGATCGCCGGAATCCCGACCGAGGATGTCCAGCTGGAGAAGTCCTTCACCGACGACCTGGACGTGGACTCGCTGTCCATGGTCGAGGTGGTCGTCGCCGCCGAGGAGCGGTTCGGCGTGAAGATCCCGGACGACGACGTCAAGAACCTCAAGACCGTCGGTGACGCGACCGACTACATCCTCAAGCACCAGAGCTGAGACATCCGTTGACGCGTTTGTCGCCACCCGGCGTATGGGTGGCTCAAACGAGTCACCCCCTACCGTGGAGAGAATTCCAGTGAACGCGACCAATCACTCCGTGGTCGTCACCGGTATCGGCGCAACCACACCGCTGGGTGGCGACAGCGCATCGACCTGGGAAGGGCTCGTCGCCGGGCGCTCGGGCGTGGGGCTCCTCGAAGAGGAGTGGGCTGCCGATATGCCGGTACGAATCGCGGCGAAGGCCGCGGTCGAGCCGGGCGAGAGCATCCCCCGCCCCCAGGCCAGGCGACTGGACCGCTCGGCGCAGTTCGCGCTGATCGCGGCCCGTGAGGCATGGGCCGACGCGGGCTTCACCGCCCGGGCCGGCGAGGACGCCTCCGTCAACCCGGACCGGCTGGGCGCCGTCGTGGCGTCCGGTATCGGTGGTGTCACCACGCTGCTGGACCAGTACGACGTGCTGCGGGAGAAGGGCGTTCGCCGCGTCTCGCCGCACACGGTGCCGATGCTGATGCCGAACGGCCCCTCGGCCAACGTGGGCCTCGAGGTCAACGCCCGGGCCGGAGTGCACACTCCGGTCAGCGCCTGCGCCTCCGGCTCGGAGGCGGTGGGGTACGCGATCGAGATGATCCGCACCGGCCGCGCCGACATCGTCGTCGCCGGCGGCACCGAGGCGGCCATACACCCGCTGCCGGTCGCCGCGTTCGCCAACATGATGGCGATGTCCAAGAACAACGAGGACCCGCAGGGCGCCTCCCGCCCCTTCGACGTGGACCGCAACGGGTTCGTGCTCGGCGAGGGCGCCGGGGTGATCGTGCTGGAGTCGGCCGAGCACGCCCGGCGGCGCGGCGCGCGGATCTACGCGGAGGCGGTCGGCCAGGGCATCTCCGCCGACAGCCACGACATCGTGCAGCCGGAGCCCTCAGGCAACGGGATCGCGCACGCACTCCAGAACCTGGTCTCCCGTTCCGACCTGGACCCGGCCGAGATCATGCACATCAACGCGCACGCCACCTCGACCCCGCAGGGCGACCTTGCGGAGCTGAAGGCGCTGCGCAAGGTGTTCGGCGACGACGTCGACCACATGGGTATCTCGGCCACCAAGTCGATGACCGGCCATCTGCTGGGCGGCGCCGGAGGTGTCGAGACGGTGTCCACGCTGCTGGCGCTGCACCACCGCATCGCTCCGCCGACCATCAACATCGCCAACCTCGACCCGGAGGCCGACGGCGACATCGTGCGCGACACCGCACGCGAGCTCCCGGCCGAGGGCCGGATCGCCGCGCTGAACAACTCCTTCGGATTCGGCGGCCACAACGTGGTACTGGCGTTCCGCACGGTGTGATTCCGGCCGTGTCGTTCCGGACGCGGACCGAGTGCCGATCGCGGCATATGTAAGGGGCGGCCTCCCTTGGAGGCCGCCCCTTACATATGTACTGCCGGCCGTCTGCGACCGCTGCTCTTCTGTGGGCTGTGGGCTGTGGGCTGCTAAGCGGAGCCGCGGGCGTCGCCCCTGCCGTAGTCGGAGGACTCGTAGCTGGCGAAGAACGAGGCTGCCGCGTCGTCCGCGCCGTGCCCCTGCGCTTCCGCGCGCCGCAGCCGCTCGGCGATCGCCGGGGTGGCGTCGAGCCGTACGCCGGCTTTCCGTGCTGCTCCGGTGATGAGCTCAGCGTCCTTGCGGGCGCCGGAGAGCAGGAAGCTGGCGTCATAGGCGCCCTCCAGGATCAGCCTGGCCTTCGCCTGGAGATACGGCACATCCAGCGGGCCGCCGGCGACGGCACCGAGGAAGTCGGCGGCTTCGACTCCGAGCCCTTCGGCGAGGGCGAGGGTTTCGGCCGTTCCGTTGATGAGGGTGAGAACCCAGTTGTTGACCACCAGCTTGAGACGGCTGGCGGCGCCGGGCTGTTCGCCGAGCCACAGGGTCTTGGCGCCGATGGCGTCGAGCACGGGGGCGGCCCGCTCCCGTACGAGGGAGCTGCCGGAGCCGCCGGAGACGAGGACGGTCAGCTGCCCCGCTTCGGCAGGCGCCTTGGTGCCCAGGACAGGCGCGTCCAGGAAGCACAGCCCCTGCGTGTCGGCGAACTCGACCAGCGGTGCGGTCCCGTCCGGCCCGACGGTGCTGGCCTGGATCCATAGGGTGCCCTCCGCCAGCCCGGAGGCGGCGGCGCGCATCGCCGCCAGCACGGCCGGGCCGTCATGAAGGGAAGTCAGAACGGTGTCGGCACCGCGTACGGCCTCGGCGGCCTCGTCCGTGACGGTGATGCCGTGGCCGGTCAGCGGCTCGGCCCTGGCGCGGGTGCGGTTCCAGGCGCGGACCCGGAGCCCGGCCGCGGAGAGGTTGCGGGCCATGGCGGCCCCCATGGTGCCGGTGCCGAGCACTGCGACTGAGTTTTCGTCAGGCATGCCGGAACGGTAGGGCTTCGAGCGCCCTCCAGGGCAACCGGCACGCATGCGGGCGGCCTGTCCTGGCCGGTTTCAGACCACCTGGTGCAGCCACCGGTTTCAGACCACCTGGTGCAGCCAGCGGACGGGTGCGCCCTCTCCCGCGTAGCGGAACGGCTCCAGCTCGTCGTCCCAGGGCTTGCCCAGCAGCTTGGAGATCTCGGCCTCCAGCTCGCTCTCACCTCGTCCCGCGCGGGCGGCGGCGGCCCGCAACCGGTCCTCGGGGATGAGGATGTCGCCGTGCATCCCGGTGACCGCGTGGAAGATGCCGAGATCCGGTGTGGAGCTGTACCGCTCGCCTTCCGCGGTCGCACACGGCTCTGCCGTCACCTCGAAGCGGAGCAGGTGCCAGCCGCGCAGCGCGGAGGCGAGCTTGGAGGCGGTGCCGGGATCGCCCTGCCAGGAGAACTCGGCGCGCCAGGTACCGGGCGAGGCGGGCTGTCTGATCCAGTCGAGGTTGACGCGGGCGCCCAGCACCCCCGCGACGGCCCACTCGACGTGCGGGCACAGGGCGCGGGGCGCCGAGTGGACGTACAGAACTCCACGTGTCGTCACCGGGACCTCCAGTGCGCTCCGAGGGTCGCCACCGGGCGGCCTCGATCACCTACCGATCACGCGCCGGAAAAGCGCCTGACAATTTGCACCACCGGTCACTTCCCTACCAGCTCCCGAGGTTACGAATAGTAAACACCATTGCGCCCAATTCTCCCCGAAAGGGACAGGAAGTGACGCGAGGTAATATTTACCAGTCGCTGTGCCGGTCGACCCACCCGCTCACCGACCACGGCACAAGCTACCGCGAGGCGGCGCACGGTGGGTGACGTACCGTCGGTTGAGCGCGGGCGAAACAGGGGGTCGGATGACGGAGAGCCACGAGCCGGGGAACGCACGTCCAGCGCGTTCGCTGCCCGGCGCGCCGAAACGGTCCCGCACCGTTGCCATCTGCGCTTTCGTCCTGATGACCGTAGCGGGTCTGGTGCTCGCCGTGGCGTGCGGCAGCTCGTCGGGTGGAGGCGACAAGCACGGCGCGCAGCGCGCCGAAGACTCCTCGCGCCCCCACCCAAGACCCACCCCGCGGCGGATCTGGGACCGCAGCCCCGACTCCCTGGCCGCCGTTGGTGACTCCATCACCCGCGGGTTCGACGCATGTTCCCTGCTGGCCGACTGCACCAAGGTGTCATGGGCCACCGGCACGGCGGACGGCGTCGACAGCCTCGCGCGGCGGCTGCTGAGCGACCCGGGGACGGAGAGCTGGAACTACGCGGCCAGCGGCGCGGTCATCGCCGACCTGCCCGCCCAGCTGCGCAGGGCCGCGGCCCGCAAGCCGGACATGGTGACCGTCATGAGCGGCGCCAACGACGCCTGCCGCCCCACCGTCGGACAGATGACCTCCGTCGAGGAGTTCCGCACCAGCTTCCGCGAAGGGCTGCGGGCGCTGCGCACCGAGGCACCCAAGGCGCAGATGTACGTCTCCAGCGTGCCCAACCTGAAGCGGCTGTGGCAGGAGGGCAGGAAGAACCCGATAGGGCAGCGGGTGTGGGGGCTGGGCATCTGCCAGTCGATGCTCAAGGAACCGCAGTCCACGGACGCGGCCGACCGGGAGCGGCGGCAGCAGGTCTACGACCGGGTGGTGGCCTACAACGCCGTGCTCAAGCAGGAGTGCGCCAAGGATCTGCGCTGCCGCTACGACAACGGGGCGGTCTTCAACTACCGGTTCACCGGGACCGAGCTGAGCAACTGGGACTGGTTCCACCCCAGCAAGGAGGGCCAGCGCAGCCTCGCGGAACTGGCGTACGGACAGATCACCGCGCGACGCCCCGCCGGGTAGACCGGCAGGGCGTTACGGGACTCGGACTCGCGGGGCGAGCCGAACCCGGGCCGCGGGCACCGCCCACGCGGCGGCATCCGCGACCCGGGACGAGCGTCAGGCGACCTGCAGCGTGACCTCGATGTTGCCGCGCGTGGCGTTGGAGTACGGGCAGACCTGGTGGGCCTTCTCCACCAGATCCTTGGCCGTGGCCTCGTCCACGTTCGGGATCGTGGCCCGCAGGGCGACGGTGAGACCGAAGCCACCCTCCGGGGTGTTGCCTATGCCGACCTCGGCGGTGACGGTCGAGCCGGATATGTCGGCGCCCTCCTTGCGGGCCACGACGCCGAGCGCCCCTTGGAAGCAGGCGCTGTATCCCGCGGCGAAGAGCTGCTCGGGGTTGGTGCCCGCGCCGCTGCCGCCCATCGCCTTGGGCGGGTTGACGACGACGTCGAGCTGGCCGTCGTCGCTGGCCACGCGGCCGTCACGACCGTTCTCCGCGGTGGCGACGGCGGTGTACTTGACGTCGATCGGCTGTATTGCCATGGATTTCCTCCTGTTGATGGCACGACCGGGGAAACTCGCGCCCACGCTCCCGCCGGTGCGGTGACCAGCGTAGGCGCTCGGTCCACGGGCGGGGCAGCCAGCCCGGTCGGCCGCGAGCTCAGGCCCCGAGAGTGACGATCATCTTGCCGACGTTCTCCCCGCGCAGCAGGCCCAGGAAGGCCTCCAGGTTGTTCTCGATGCCCTCGACCACAGTCTCCCGGTACTTCAGCTCGCCGGAGCGCACCCAGGGGGCCACCTCCTCGACGAACTGCGGCTGGAGGTCGTAGTGGTCCATCACCAGGAGGCCTTCCATGCGGAAGCGCTTCGCGATGATCTGGGCGAGATTGCGCGGGGCCGGGGTCGGCTCGGTGGCGTTGTACTGCGAGATCATTCCGCACACGGCGATCCGGCCGTGCAGGTTCATGGCGGCGATGGCGGCCTCCAGGTGCTCACCGCCGACGTTGTCGAAGTAGACGTCGATGCCGGCCGGTGCCGCCTGCTTGAGCTGCTCGGCGACGGGGCCGTTCTTGTAGTTGAAGGCCGCGTCGAAGCCGTACTCGTCGATCAGCACCTTGACTTTCTCGTCGGAGCCCGCCGAGCCGATCACCCGGGAGGCGCCCTTCAGCCGGGCGAGCTGGCCCACCTCGCTGCCGACCGCGCCGGCCGCCCCGGAGACGAAGACGGCGTCGCCCGGCTTGAAGTCGGCCACCCGCAGCAGACCCGCGTAGGCGGTCAGTCCCGGCATTCCCAGCACGCCGAGGTAGGTGGAGAGCGGGGCCGCCTCCGCGTCGACCTTGGTGGCGTACTTGGCCCGGAGCGTGGCGTACTCCCGCCAGCCCAGGTCGTGCAGCACATGGTCACCAGGGGAGAAGCCGGGGTCCTCCGAGGCGAGGACGACGCCGATGGCACCGCCGGTCATCGGCTCGTTCAGCTTGTACGGCTCCACGTAGGACTTCGCCGCGCTCATCCTGCCGCGCATGTACGGGTCCACGGACAGGTGGATGTTCCGCACCAGGATCTGGCCCTCGGCCGGGGCCTGTACCGGCACCTCCCGCAGCGCGAAGTCGTCCGGGGTGGGCCAGCCCTGGGGCCGAGCGGTCAGATGCCAGGCCCGCCCGGTGGCCGGGATGCGGCCCGCGGCGGAGTCGGGGGATACGGATGAGGACACGGTGTCGCCTCCTGGATTTGCTTCAGGTACTGAAACAACCATGCGCCTGGATATTTCATTTTGTCAAGCATTGCGCTAGGCTGGTCGCATGGCAGCTGCAGACAGTCACGTTCCTGACGCGCTCACCGTCGAGGTGGGCGAGCTGATCGGCACGGTGGTCGCGCGCTATCACGAGGAGTACGAGCTGGCCGCTGCCGAGCACGCACTGACCGGCGCGCAGGCGCGGGTCCTCACCCTGCTGGCGCGCGAGCCCAGGCCGATGCGGCAGCTCGCCCGCCACCTCAAGTGCGAGCCGTCGAACGTGACGGGCATAGTCGACCGCCTCGAATCGCGCGGCCTGGTCGAGCGCAGGCCCGACCCCGGCGACCGCCGTGTCAAGGTCGCGGCCGTCACAGAGGAGGGGCGCGCGACCGCGGTCCGGCTGCGCGGGGAGCTGGATTTCGCGGGCGAACCGCTCCAGGAGCTCACGCTCGCCGAGCGGAAGCTGCTGCGCGACCTGCTCAAGCGGATGCTGGGCGAGCCTCCGCACTGAGCCCGGCCACCAGCAGCTCGAGGCCCGCCCGGAACTCCGCGGCGCGGTCGCCCCGGGCCGATGCCGTGGCGATCTCCACCACCCGCGGATAGCGCTCCGCGGGGAGGGTCCGGCCGCGCTCGATCACCTCGTCCGCCGAGCCGCCCGCCAGGCTGAAGGTCTCACCCCCGGCCTCGCCCTGCGCGAAGCCGACGATGAACCCGGTCACCAGCCGGAAGGCCACCAGCAGATCCCGCCCGGATCTGCCGCTTCTGGCCAGCGCCTCCAGCATCCGCTCCCCGAAGTCGAGGGTCGGCTCGTCCGTGGTCCGGCGCGCCACCATCAGCGGCACCACCTGGGGGTGTCTGCGGATGGTGACCCAGTAGCACTCCGCGAGGGTACGTACCTCCTCGCGCCAGTCCGCCGCGGGCTCGGGCGGGTAGGCGGCGTGGCGTACGACCGCCTCGATGACGAGCGACTCCAGCCCGTCGCGCCCGTCCACGTAGTTGTAGAGCGTCATCGGGCCGGTGCCCAGCCGCGCCGCAAGTGAGCGCATCGAGAGGGCGTCCAGCCCCTTCTCGTCGGCCAACTCCAGTGCAGCCGAGGCGAGTTGGTCCCTGCTGAACTTCTTGGATGCCGGCACCGGATGTCCGCCTTTCCGGGGTTCGTCCCCTCGTGCACCCGAGGGGACAGGGCTTGACTACGTACGGCGTACGTGTTCCACTGAAATCCGATCGCGTACACCGTACTTGATGATGAGGGGGCGGCTATGACCGCGGTAGATCTGTTCTCGTCCATGTTCCGGCTCGGACCGGCCGGCGACGTCCGTGCCGAGGAGCGCCGGATGTCGCCCGACCTCGACGGGTGGACGGTGATGACCCTGCATGTCGAGGAGGACGCCGACGCACACCCCGAATCGTGGGAGCAGCACACGGACGGCGAGGAGGTGCTGTGCGTGCTGACCGGCGCGGTTCGGGTCTACTTCCGCAGGGAGGAGGAGCCCGAGGACCCGGACGGGGAGTTGGTGGCCCGGCTCACCCCGGGAACGGCCTGCGTCATACCCAGGGGCCGCTGGCATCGCACGACGATCGAGGAGCCGAGCGACGTCATGGCGTTCTCGCGGATCGCCGGCACGCAGATGGAGCGCCGCACCGGGTGGTGAGCGGGAGGGAGCCGCCATCAACGCGGTGAGGCGGCGCCTCGGGACGGCGGACCGGCCGGCGCTTCAGCTGGGCAGCTCCGGTCGGCCGGCGCTACGGCGGGCCCAGCTCGCCGCGCAACCGCATCGAGCGCAGCACCAGTTCCAGCTCGAAGCGGCTGTCGGGGTCGTCGATCTCATCGCCCCACAGCTCGCGGATCTGGCGCAGCCGGTAGCGCACGGTCTGCGGATGTACGCCGAGGCGCCCCGCCACCTCCGGGGCACCGCCTCGGGTCTCCAGCCAGGCCAGCAGCGTCTCGGCCAGCCGGCGGCTGTGGGCGGGGCCGCAGGATTCCAGCGGCGCCAGCCTGCGCCGGGTCAGCCCGGCGATCAGCTCTTCGGGCGGCAGCAGTACAAGGGCCTCGGTGTGCTCGGTGCAGTAGAGCAACTCCCCGCCCGGCAACAGCCCGCGCTCCATCAGTACGACGGCGGACTGGGCCCAGCGCAATGACTTCACCGCCTCGGCCAGCGGCACCGGAGGTCCCACCGCGCCGGACCAGCCGGCGGCGGCGCGGCGCAGCAGCTCCGGTCTGCCGGGCGCCTCCGGCTCGGGAACCACCATGCGGGGCTGTTCGCACTCCATGTCGAGCAGCACCTCGTCGCCCACGGCAGGCGGTACGGCCGAGCGGGCGGGGCGCACCAGGACGGCGACAGCGACCGTCTGCGGCATCCGCCAGCCGATGCGGGCGGCGCGGTCGGCGAGCAGATCGGCGCGGTCGCCTCCGCCGCGCGGCGGGTGCTCGGACAGCAGCAGGTCCAGCAGCCGGCGCTGGAGCCGCAGCCGCTCGCCGGCCTGCCGTGCCGCCGCCTCCGCATAGCCGCGCACGGACTCGGCGACCAGACCGTCGAGGTACTGGAAACCGGACTCGGCCAGCTCGTACATCGCCGGTGGCGGGATCTCCATCTGGGTGCCGATCTCGGCGAACCGGCGCCAGGCCAGCCGGATGCCGAGCCGGTAGATGGCCTGCAACGAGTCGAGGCTGCGCCCATGGAGGACCTCGCCCCGGCCGAACTCCTGGAAGACCTGCGGCGGCACATGCGGGGCTTCCAGGCCGGTGGCCAGGTTCTCCACGAAGTGCTCCAGGGCGCGCCGGATACCGATGAGTGCCATCGGCTCGCCCGAGTCGTCCAGCACCAGCGGTAGGGCCGGGTATTCGCGCCGGATGGCCGAGAGGATGTCCTGGGCGAGCACGGGCACCTCGGCCATGGCGCGCTCGGCGAACTGCCTCACCCGCAACGGCCGTACGTCCTGCCAGGCCGAGCGGACAGGCGCGGACGTCACCGTCACTCCCCCGGTGCGGCGGCGGAGCCCGAGGGTTCGGCCGCGCCCCGGGAACCTCCTGGTGATCCGTCCGAAGACCCGTCCGCGGAGTCGGGCGACGCCGTCGGCGAAGCAGTGCCGGGGGTCTCGTCCGCGGACTCCTCCGCATCCCGGGCGGTGCCAGGGCTGGATTCGGTGCTCTTGGACGGGCTCGGCGAGCCGCTGGGAGAGGCCGACGGCAGCGCGGACTCGTCGAGGCCGGGGACCTCGTCCGGTGACGAATGGAAGTGCACCAGCGGCACGTTGGGCTGCTCCGGGGTGGCGTTGAGCGCGGCGACGATGCCGAAGCCGGCGCCGACGGCGAGACCGGCGGCGACCACGCAGGTGAGCGCGGCGGCGAGGAGTCTGTGCATGGCGGAGGCGAACCTCTCTTCGTCGGTGCCGTGGTGGCCGTACCCGCCGTGCCAGGACGCGGCGGTTCGGTGCGACGGCCCCGCCCCAGGAGCCAACCCCTTGTGAGTTGCTGAGTGTCGGTGGGCATTGACTCCGTGTCAAGAGACGGCCTACGGTTTCCGGCCCATACGGACCGTCCAGACGAACTGACCGTTCCCTTCACGAGTTCGGGCGGCCCGTCATCGAACGTGCACTTCCCCGTCGTAGCGCCGCACCTGCCGCAGGGTCGCCCCTGCGCGCGGGCCTAGACCACCCTCGGAGTGCCCCGTCATGCGCCGTACCGCATCGCCTCTCGCCCTGATCCTGCTGGGCCTCGGAGTCTTTCTGCTCGTGCTCTCGCCGATGCTCGCCTGGTACGTCGAACCACGGGCCAAGCGCACTCCCACCGATGTCAACATCACCTCGGTCTTCACCGGCACGGGCAAATACTTCGACCAGCAGGAACTCAAGACCAAGAGCGGTCAGAAGCTCACCGTCACCCGGCGCGTGCTGGGCGATGTCGCGGCCAGCGAGAAGAGCGGGCGAGCCGTGTGGAACGTCTCGCAGGTCATCGACAACCCCAACACCCGAAAGCTGGACGACCCACGCAAGTCGTTCCAGTGGACGACCGAGCGCCTGGTGACCGACCGCAAGAACAACCGGCCGGTCAACTGCTGCAGCTCCAAGCCGAAGGACATCGCCGGAGAGGCGTACCTGAAGTGGCCGTTCGATGTGGAGAAGCGGGACTACTCCTGGTGGGACAGCAGCCTGGGCGCGACCGTCCCGCTGCGCTACAAGGGCGAGGCGAAGGTGCGCGGCCACCAAGGTCTGCGCTTCTCGGGCACCGTGAAACCCACCCGGGCCGGCACCCGGCAGGTTCCCGGGTTGCTGGTGGACCAGCCGAAGAGGGGGCAGGTCAATGCCGAGGAGTGGTACTCGAATTCGCGCCTGGACTTCATCGTCGACCAGCGCACCGGCCGCATCCTCTACGCGGCGACCGGGCCGAAGCTCGTGCTGCGCGCGCCCGGCGGCAAGGCCGACAAGGTGACGCTGTTGCAGAGCGACAAGCTGGCGTTCACCAAGAAGACCCAGCAGGAGGCCGTGGGCCTGGCCAAGGACGACAACTCCCAGCTACGGATGGTCGGCAGCGTCGCCCCCATCGGCGCCGTGACGGCCGGCGGGGTGTGCGCCGCGGCGGGTGCTGTGCTGGTCGCCAGGGGCCGCCCCGCTCCCGGCCGGGCGCGGCACGCCCCGGACCGTCCGGCCGAGGCATGACGGTGAAGAGAGGGTGACAGGGGCATGTGCGCACCCGTGCGGCACGGCGAACTCGGCTCCTGTCGGCCGCTGATGGTTGAACATGCGACAGAGCGCGAAGTGATGAAGCTTCAGGCTCATTCCGGAGCAAAATTGTCACTCCGGTGAGTAGCCACCCGCGAACACTGCGGCGAACACTGAGCCAACCGACGCGCACCGCCCCGCACAACCCCCGCGCACCGCCCCCGCAAAGCCTTCGCACCGCCCACGCAACGCACTGCACCGCAATGCATTGCACGAGCCTCACGGCAACGCACAAGCCTCACGGCAACGCAACGCACCGCAACGGCTCCACTGATCGCACTGCAAGGCATCGGTTCCACCGCACCTCAAGGCAACGCACTGCAACGCATCGGTTCCATTGCACCTCAACGCACCTCAACGCAACGCACTGCAAGGGATCGATCCAACCGCACGTCAGCGCAACGGGCAACGGAACGCAACGCCTGCACACCTGCAATGTCTGCAAACCCCCGCAACACACCGCACCTCGCCCCACCCCACAGCACACCGCACACCGCACCAATCCCCACCGCACACCGCACCAGTCCCCACCGGGCCCCACAAGGCACCGACCCCACAGAAACGACCCCCGCAGAAACGACCCCCACCGAGACGGCCCCCACCGCATCGGTCCCAACCGCACCCTGAGACGAGTTGGAGCGCCAATGCCCCAGCACGTACGACCTTCCCTGGTCCCCCCACACGACCAGCGCGCCGCCCTCGTGCCTGCCCCCACCACCGGGCAGGGCTCCGCCCCACGCAGGCAGCGGCCGGCCGATCCAGGGTCCCCCCGCCGCATCGTGTTCCTGGCGCGGCGCGATCTCGGCAATCCGGCCGCGGGCGGCTCCGAGCTGCTGATCGACCGGATAGCCGAGGGACTCACCCACCATGGCCACCAGGTCACCCTGCTGTGCGGCGGTCCTGCCGCCTACCGCGACTACCGTGTCGTGTCGGCAGGTGGCGATGCCACACACTTCCTGCGCGCCCGGAGCGCCTTCGCCCGGCAGGTCGGCGACTGCGATCTGCTGGTGGAGGTCTGCAACGGCATGCCGTACCTCGCGCCCCTGTGGCACCGGGGGCCGACGCTCTGCTTCGTCAACCATGTGCACACCGACCTGTGGGGCATGCGCTATCCGGCTCCTGCCGCACGGGTGGGCCGGCAGCTCGAACACTGGGCGCTGGCCCGCAACCACCGGCACAACCTGAAGGTCGCCGTCTCCGGGTCGACCGCGCGGGCACTGACCGAGATCGGCGTGCCCGAGGAGGAGATCCGCATCGTCCACAACGGTGTCGAGGAGCCGGGCCCACCGCACTCCAAGGCGCCCGAGCCGCTGTTCCTGGCGATGGGACGGCTGGTCGAGTACAAGCGGGTCGATCTGCTGCTGCGCCTGTGGGAACGGGTCAGGCCGGTCACCGGCGGCCGGCTGGTCATCGTCGGCGACGGCCCGGAACGGTCGGCGCTCGAAGCCATGGCCGGTCCCGGCGTCACCTTCACCGGGCACATCAGCGAGGGCGAGAAGCACCGACTGCTGTGCCGTTCCTGGATGTTGCTGCATCCCTCCCTGGTGGAGGGGTGGGGGCTGGTCGTCATGGAGGCAGCGGCACGCGGTACCCCTGCGATCGGTTTCGACATCCCCGGGCTGCGCGATTCCGTGGAGGACGGGGTGACCGGGCTGCTGGCGCGCGGGGAGAGTTCGTTCGCCGCGCACTGGTGCGCGCTCGCGCTGTCGGCCGAACGGCGGCTGGCGCTGGGCCGTGCGGCGGAGCGCATGGCGGCCCGGTTCCGCTGGGCGCACACGGTTCGCAGTTTCCGGGCCGTCGCGGCAGAGGCGTACGCCCGCGCCGCCGGCACTCCGGGAGCTCCCGCATCCAGCCGTCCGGGGCCGGAACCGGACGCGGCCTTGGGCCCGGATCCGGACCCGGCGCCGGAAACCGTCCGAGCGGCCGCCCTGCGCCCCGTTCCCGTAGGGCGGTGATAGGGCCGTGCGGGACCCCTCCATCAGACGATCCGTCGCGCTCTTCCGTGCCTTCCTGCGCGAGCAGTCCGACCCTGCGTACTGCTACGGCCTGCTCGCGCGGGACGCGGTGCAACAGGTGGAGCGCTACATCCCGTTGGAGGGCCGCACTGTCGTGGACGTAGGCGGCGGCAGCGGGCACTTCACCGAGGAGTTCCGCCGCCGGGGAGCGCACTGCTATCTGTTCGAGCCGGACCCGGAGGAGCTGCACGCCGGCGGCCGCGAACCGGAAGGCGCGGTGCTGGCCGACGGCTATCTGCTGCCACTGGCCGGCGGGGTGGCGGATGTGTGCTTCTCCTCCAACGTGCTGGAGCATGTGGCCGATCCGCAGACGTTCCTGTCCGAGATGGTCCGCGTGACCCGCCCCGGCGGGCTGATCTACGTGTCGTTCACCAACTGGTACTCCCCCTGGGGCGGCCACGAGACGGCGCCCTGGCACTACGTGGGGGCCGAACGTGCCCGCGCCCGCTACCGGCGTCGTACCGGCCGCCCCGCCAAGCACACCCTCGGCGAGAACCTGTTCGCCGTGCACATCGGACCCACCCTCCGTCACGTGCGCGCCCGGGACGACGTGGAGATCGTCGCTGCCCGTTCCCGCTACTGGCCGTTCCTCGCGGGCGCGATCACCCGCGTGCCCGGGCTGCGCGAGTTCGCCACCTGGAACCTCCTCCTCATCCTCCGGCGGTGTCCCTCATGACCACGACCGTCCAGGCGCCACCCCAGACCCCGGCTCCCTCGCCGCGGCCCGCTCCCCCTCCGGAGCGGCCCAGGGGCCGCCGCTGGTTGTTCGGTTTCTGGGCGGTCGTCCTGGTCGCCTTCCTCGCCAAGTCGCCGGGGAAGATGACGTTCGAGACGAAGCTCGGAGTCGCGGCCGACCCCTGGCAGTTCCTGGGCGACCTGGGACAGCTGTGGCACGACAGGGGCGGTTTCGGCGGGATCGCCGACCAGTACGCCGGCTACCTCTTCCCGGCGCTGCCGTACTACGGGCTGACCGATCTGCTCCAGATACCGACCTGGCTGGCCGAGCGGCTGTGGATGTCACTGATCGTCTCGGCGGCCTTCTGGGGCGCGCTGCGGCTGGCCGAACGGCTGGATGTGGGCACGCGCGTCACCCGGCTGCCCGCCGCGGTGGTCTACGCCCTGTGGCCCACCTACACCATCGTGATCGGCTCCACCTCGGCCGCCGCGCTGCCGGGCGCCGTACTGCCGTGGGTGCTGCTGCCGCTGGCCTCCGCCCTGGTGGCGCCCCGGGTCGCGGCGGCCCGCTCGGCGTTGGCGATCCCCTTCATGGGCGGTGTCAACGCGGCCTCCACCCTTGCTGCGCTGCTGCCCGCGCTGCTGTACGTCGCCACCCGTACCGGACGCACCCGTCGCACCCTGCTGGCCTGGTGGCTGCCGGGCGTCGTCCTGGCCACCATCTGGTGGTGGGTGCCACTGCTGCTGCTCGGCACCTACGGCGAGGACTTCATGCCGTACGTGGAGAACGCGGAGACCACCACCGGCACCATGTCGGCCACCGAGATGCTGCGCGGCAGCGGCAACTGGACGGCCTATCTGCACTTCGGCGATCCATGGCTGCCCGCAGGGTGGACGGTGGCGGCCGGCTGGACGGCCGTTCTGGGCGGCGCCTTCGCCGCCGCGCTGGGTCTGGCGGGGCTGGCGCGCCGTGACCTGCCGGAGCGGCGCTGGCTGCTGCTGACGACAGTGACCGTCACCGGCGTCATGCTCGCCGGGTACGCGGGAGCGCTGGGCGCACCGTTCGCCGAGCAGATCCAGGGCTGGCTGGACGGCTGGCTGCGCCCGTTCCGCAACATCTACAAGTTCCAGCCGGGGCTCGCCCTCGCGCTGACCTTCGGGCTCGCCCATCTGATGGCCGTCGCCCTCAGCACCCGCGGTACCAGGGCGCTGCCGGGCCGCCGCATGCTGCTGTGGGCGGCGACGCTGGCCGTACTGCCCGGACTGTGTCTGCCGTACGTCAACGGGGACATCCTCCAGCCGGGCGCGTTCGACAAGCTGCCCAAGCACTGGCAGCAGACGGCGGACTGGCTCGAGAAGAAGTCGCCGCACACCCGCGCCTATGTCACCCCGGCGACGGCGCACGGCATCTACAGCTGGGGCTCCCCCATCGACCAGCCGCTGGACGTGCTCGCCAAGTCCCCCTGGGCACAGCGCGACTACGTGCCGTTCGGCACCCCGGGCAACCGCAGGGCGACCGACGCGGTGGAACAGGCGCTGATGAGCGGCGGCGAAGTCCCCGGGCTGGCCGACTTCCTGGCCCGCGCGGGCCTGTACGACGTCGTCGTACGCAACGATCTCGATCCCGACCAGCTGGGCTACGTACCGCCGCAGACCGTCAAGCGCACCCTGGAGGCGTCCGGCTACCGGAAGGTGAAGGGCTTCGGTCCGACGCTGACGGGGGGCCGTATTCCCGAGGGAACGCCCGTCCAGGTCGCCGGTTTCTACCCGCGCCAGCAGGCTGTGGAGATCTACCGGCCGACAGGTACGACGCGCCCGGGGAGGGCGGCGCTCAAGCCCGTCTCGCAGACGGCGGTGGTCAGTGGTGGCCCCGAGGCGCTGTTGCCGCTGGCCGGCGACAAACGGATCAAGGGCAGGCCGACCGTGCTGTCCGGGGACAACCATCCGGGTCTCGGCACCCCGTCCCTGCAGGTGAAGGGGGATGGGCTGCGGCGCGCCGACACTCGCTTCGGGCTGGTGAACACCAACACCTCGTACACCTACACCGCCGGTGAGCGGAACCATCCGGACAGCCTCCAGCAGCCCGGTGAGAAGCCGAAACAGATCCTGCCGACCAACGGCACCGAGCATCAGACGACGTCCGTGCTGCGCGGTGCGAAGTCCGTGACCGCGTCCAGCAGCGGCAACTGGCTCTTCCATCTGCCGCAGTACGAGCCGGTCGGTGCCTTCGACGGCAACCCGAACACCGCTTGGGCGGAGGGCTCGGCGGGTGAACCCGAAGGCCAGTGGATCAAGGCCGAGTTCCGGGGCAGTGTCGACATCCCCCGCGAGATCGAGGTGACGCCGCTGACCGGTGACGCCACCCGCGCGGCACCCACCCGGGTGCGGGTGGAGACCGAGCACGGCAGCGCCTCCAGCTTCCTGCGGCCCACGGGGGAGCGGCAGCAGATCAAGGCACCGCAGGGCTCCGCTCGGTGGCTGAAGCTGACCATCACCGAGGCGCAGCCGCCACGCGCCGGGCTGTCGGGTGCCGGATTCGCCGAAATCAGCATCCCTGACGTACAGGTGACCCGGCTGTTGAAGCTCCCGGCAGACGCTGGAGACGACGGTGCGGACAGTGAGCTGGTTTCGCTGCACCGGGGCGACGATCCCGGTGGCCTCTCACCGGTCTCCGCCGAGGTCGGTCTGCACCGTAAATTCACCACTGCTGCGAGCTCCGACTACGACGTACGCGCGCGGGCGCTGCCCGTACCTGGCGGCGAACTCGACCGGCTGCTGGACGAGTCGGCGCCCGGGTCGCGCGACCGGATCACGGCATCGGTCGACTCGATGGCCAGGACCGGCACCGCGCTGAGTGCACGCAATCTGGTGGACGGAAATCTCTCCACCGCGTGGATCGCCGGCGACAAGCCGACCATCCGGCTCAAATGGCCCGAGAAGCGGGAGATCAGCGAGGTTGTGCTCGCCCCGGCCGGCGGCATCTCCGCAGCGGCCAAGGAGGTGCGGATCAGCTCGCCGGACGGTGCGACGACGGCCGGGGTCGACAAGAACGGCCAGGCGCGCTTCGAGCCGATCGAGACGGACGAGCTGACGCTCACGGTCACCAAGACCACGTCGCTGACGGTTCACAACCCCCTCGCCGACCGGCAGCTCCAGCTGCCTGTCGGGCTCAACGAGGTCTATCTGCCCGCGCTGGACGACTTCCGGGTGCCCGCGCCCAAGGCCGACCAGAAGTTCGAACTCCCCTGCGGCAAGGGCCCGGTGCTCGCCGTGGACGGCACCCTGCACGCCACCAGGGCGGCCGGGAAGGTCCGCGACCTGACCGAGCGGCGCCCGATCGACATACGGCTGTGTGCCGGCGAGGCGGAGGACGGCAGCCTGGAACTGGGCGCCGGCAGCCACACCGTGGAAGCCGGTGACGCCGGACCGCTGGCCATCACCGACGTCACGCTGGGCAGCGGCGACGAGGGCGCGGCAGGTGCCGAGAACGCGGCAGGTTCGGAGCCCGGCCAGCGGCCTCGGGACCGTACGAGCTTCGCGCGCGACTGGGCGGGCGACGAGCGCACCGTCGAGGTGGGCGACGGGCCCGCCGCCTACCTCCAGACGTACGAGAACGCCAACGACGGCTGGGAGGCCACCCTCAACGGCAAGAAGCTGCGTCCGCTGCGGCTCGACGGCTGGCAGCAGGGCTTCCTCGTGCCGGCGGGCGAGACGGGCACGGTCAAGCTGGAGTACCAGCCTGCCACCTGGTACAAGGCCGGGCTCGTCGCGGGCGGGCTGGGCATCGTCGCCCTGCTGTGCCTGGCCTTCATCGGCATGCGGCGTGGTACGCCGCTGGGTGCCGGGGAGGAGCGCGATCCGGTGCCGCCGCCGGGCTGGGTGCTCGGCACGGGGGTGCTCACCCTGGTGGTCGCGCTGGTAGCGGGCCCGTATGCGCTGGTCGTCCCCGCGCTGGCGGTGGCCGCCCGGCTCCGGCCCGGCGTGCTGGTGCCGGTGGCGCTGCTGGCCATGGCGGGCGCCGGGGTGGTCGCGGCCCTGGGCACCGGGTCGGCCCTCGCGGACGGGGAGGGCGCCTTCGGGTACGTGGCACAGGCGCTGGCCCTGCTGGCGCTGGCCGCTGCACTGGTGACGCTGCCCGCGCGGGAGCCGGAGCCCGCCGCCGCGGAACCGGCGCCGGGGGCGCCCGATACGGGGCAGCCATCACCGGTGGCGCCGGCGATGGAGCAGCCTCCGCAGCCGCAGCGCCCGCCGTACGCCCCGGAGGCCGCGACAGCGCCCCTGCCGCCCGTGCCACCCGCTCCGCACGGCGGGCACGCCCGGACCCTCCCGGACGGCCCCGCCGGGCCGGGACCGCACGCACGGCCCGCCCAGAGCCCTCCCGGCGAGCAGCACAAACCGCACGAGGGGGAGGACCCCGCCCCATGACACCACCCCACAAGGGCGCAAGTGCCACCCCCTCGCACGAGGGCGCCACACGGCACGGAGCGGCAGCACAGGCCGACGCCGCATCGGCGGGCGCTACTCCGGACTGCGCCGCTCCGGACCGCACCGCTCAGGACCGCGCTGCTCCGGACCGCACCGCTGAGGGCGCAGCGGCGCACAGCGGCGCGGCCCGCGCGGAGGGGGCGCACGAGTCCACCGTCGTATCGGGCGGGGCGGCCCCGCAGTCGAGCTCCGGCCGTGTGCACGGCAGCGAGGACAGCAGAGACGGCGCGGGGCAGCGGGCGTCCGCCGCGGCGGAGCGGCGCATTCCGTTCCCCACTGTCGACGAGATAACCCGGCACTGTCTGGACGACGACGAGCCGGAGACGGTGCATGTGGAGATCCATCTGCCCGCGCTGCCCGACCCGGACCGGCTGCGGGCCGCGTTCGCCGAGGCGATGCGGCGGCACCCGCGCATTCTGCTGCGGCAGGCGCCCACCCGCTGGTGGCGGCCCCGGTACGAGTGGGTGCTGACTCCGGAGCCGGAGCGGGATCCGGTCTCCTTCCCGGGCGGCACCCTGGAGGAGGCACGGGAGCGGGCCCTGGCGGAGTGCCCGCCGCTGGATGCCTCGCCGCCGTTCCGTGCCGAGGTGATCGAGCGCGGGGACGGGTGCGTGCTGTTGGTGACGATCAACCACACGGCGCTCGACGGCCCGGCGTGTCTGCGGGTGGTCGCAACAGCGGCCGAACTGTACGGCGGCGCCGACAACTCCCCCGCGCCGCCGCCTGTAAGGACCCCCGCCGAGCAGCGGGGCGCGGACGTGGAGTCCGCTCCGGGCGGACGGATCTGGACGCGTCCGGCCCGCGTCGCGGCGGACACCCGGCATCCGGGTACGCCCGGCAACGGCATGCTGATCGCCGACCTTCCGGTGCCCGCCCGGCCGCCCCGCGCGCCGGGCGAGCCGGCCGCCTACACCGTCAACGACCAACTGCTGGTCGCCACCTGGCTGATGGTGGCGCGCTGGAACAGCGCACATGAGGAGCCCGTACGGCCCGTCCGGATCACCATGCCCGTCGACGACCGGCCCCGCACCGCGGATATGCCCATCGGGAACGGGACCCGGCTGGTGGAGGTCACATTCGGGGCGCAGGAGCGCGAGCTGTACGGGGTGCTGGCGGCGCCCGGCGCCCCCCGCGCGTGGGGCCGGGAGGTGATCGAGCGACTGCTGCGGTCGACCGCGGCCCGCACCCGTGCGCTCAAGGCCGCCGACCGGCCCCAACTCGGCTTCAGCGGTGACCTGCTGACCACTCCGCTGCTGCCGGTGGGACTGCGCGCAGCCGGCATCCGCACGCTGCGCAGGGCAGCGGGGCCGTGGGCGTCCACCACCCTGCTGTCCAACATCGGCCGCGTTCCCTACCCGCTCGACTTCGGTGACGCGGGCCGCGCCCGGGCGGTCTGGTTCTCGGCGCCCGCCCGAGTGCCGCGCGGCCTGTCCGTGACGACCGTCTCGACAGGCGGGCGGCTCCAGCTGGCGCTGCGCTGGTCGCACGCCCGGCTGGACGACAGCGCGGGCCGGCGCCTCGGCACCCTGTTCGCCGAGGCACTGGCAGCCACCTCCTACGTGCCGAGCATGTCTGACGAGTCGAACGGGGAGCCCTCGTGAGCGGCGGCACCAGCACCCTGCAGCAGCTCTACGAGGACCCCGCGACCCCGGTCGCCTCCGGCCCCGACCGTGCGCGGCGCCAGGCGGCGATCCTGGCACGCGCCCTGGGGTCCGCCCCGTCCACCGTGCTGGACATCGGCTGTGGCGACGGCAGTGCGGCGGCCACCGCCGCGCGTTCGCTCCCGGGGCACCGGCTGGTGGGTGTGGACTGGTCGCAGGACGCGCTGCGCCGCGCCTCGGCGCACCTGACGGCCGTACGGGGCGAGCTGTCAGCGCCCGGCCTGCCGTTCGCCACGGGCTCGGCCGACGCGGTGCTGTTCTCGGAGGTGATCGAGCACCTCGTCGACCCGGACGCCGCACTGGACGAGCTGCACCGGGTGCTGCGTCCGGGGGGGCATCTGCTGCTGTCCACGCCGAACCTTGCCGCCTGGTACAACCGTGCGCTGCTGTTGCTGGGCACCCAGCCGGTCTTCTCCGAGGTGTCGCTACGCGGCATCCACGGCCGTCCGGGCTCTCAAGTGGTGGGCCATCTGCGGCTGTTCACAGCGCGTGCGCTGCGCTCGATGCTGCCCGCTGCCGGTTTCCGCGTCGTACGGATCGCCGGGGCGCCGTACCACGATGTGCCGCGCCCGCTGCGTCCGCTGGACCGCGCCGCCTGCCATATGCCGTCCCTGGCCTCCATCCTGCTGGTGCACGCGCGCGCGGTGCCACGGCAGGGCGGGGCGCTGCGCGGTGAGCCGCCCGGGGAGGAGGGCAGCTGATGCTCTGGGGCGTCGCGGCGGCGCTGCTGGCCAACCTGCTCTTCAGCGCGGGCTTCGTCATCGAGAAGCGGGCGCTCTCGGCGCTCCCGCCGCTCTCCGCGGGGCACCCCGCCCGGCTCGTACTGCATCTGCTGCGCAGCCCGCTGTGGATCGCTGGTGCCGCCTCGCTGCTGCTGGGGTTCGCCGCGCAGCTCGCCGTCTACCGGACGCTCCCCCTTGTCGCCGCTCAGGGGCTGTTCGTCACCGGTCTGGTGATGCTCCTGCTGCTGTCCACCCTCTTCCTCGGCGAGCGGTCCAGCGGACGCGAGCGGCAGGGAATGCTGGCCATTCTGGCGGCACTGCTGATGATTGTCTTCTCGCTGCACGACAGCTCCGAGACGATCAGCAAGCTGGCACCCGTCCCCCTGCTGCTCGTCATCTGTCTGCCCTCCCTCGCGCTGGGTCTCGCACTGTTCCTGTCGGCCGAGCGGCGCTCCAGAAGGCGCCACCGGCTGCCGACGGCAGGCGTGCCCTACGGGGTGGCGGTGGGCTTCCTGTACGGAGTCAGTTCGCTGGCCATCAAGGGCGTCGCCGGGCTGCTCGACCTCGGCGACCCGGGCGGCACCGTGGCGGCGCTGCTCACCTCGCCGTACCCCTACCTCCTGTTGTTCACGGGGACGACCGGACTGGTGCTGTCGCAGACGGCGTTGCAACGGTGCCGCGCCTCGCTGGTCGTACCGGTGTGCACGACGGTGAACTTCCTCTATGCAACGGTCAGCGGCACCGTCGCGTTCGCCGAGCCGCTCCCCGACGAGCCGCTGCGGCTCGCCCTGCGGCTGGGTGGCGCCGCGCTCGCCGTCTGCGTCCTGGTCGCCCTGCCCCGCCATGAACCGGATGCCGAAACCAGCCGTCGGAACCCGGAGCCGAAGCCTGTGCCGAAGGCCCTCCCGCCCGCCGGGCGCCCGCTGTCGGCGACGCTGCCGCCCGCGCGCCCCGAAGACCCACCCGAAAGGCAGTGACCATGTCCCCCTTCTCCGCCGACGACCCCCTGCTGAAGATCCTTGCCTGTCCGCTGGACAAGGGCCCGCTCACCCTGCTCCAGCCGGAGGAGGCGCTCTACAACCCGCGCCTGCGCCGCCGCTACCCCATCGTGGACGGGATTCCGCAGCTGCTCCCCTCCTCCGGTGAGCAGGTCGGCGACGAGGAGCACCAGCGGCTGCTGAAACGCCTCTCCGAGCCGGAGGCCCCCTCCTCATGACTCTCGCCTCCCGTATCGGCCCGCACCTGCCAGGACGCCTGCTGACCGCCGCTACCGACCTGCTGTACCCGCGCTTCGAGCCGGAGCTGGCGCGGCTGGCCGACTTCTGCCCGTACGGCGGCACAGCTGTCGACATCGGCGGCTGGTACGGGCCGTGGACGCGCCGGCTGGCGCGGCGCGCCGACCGTGTGGTCACCCTCGAACCCGTCCCCCACCTGGCCCGGCGACTGCGTGCCGCGGCGCCGCCGCACACGGAGGTCCTCCAGGCCGCCGCCAGCGACCGCTCGGGGACGGCGACACTGTGGCTGCCGCCCGACGGGCGCGGCGACCGCGGCGTCTCCTCACTGGTGCGGCGCGAGGTGCACCAGGCGACGCTGGATGTGCCCTGTCTGCCACTGGACGAGCTGGGTCTGACCGATGTCACCCTGCTCAAGATCGACGTGGACGGCAGTGAGCTCGCCGTGCTGCACGGCGCGGAGGCCACCGTCACGCGCGAGCGGCCCGCTCTCTTCATCGAACTGGAGCTGCGGATCCAGCCGCTCGCACCGGTGCTGTCCCTGTTGTCCGCACTCGGCTACACCGGCTGGGTGCTGCCCGCGCGCACCTGGGTGCCGCTGGCCGACTTCGACCTGGCCGCACACCAGCGGCGTACAGCGCACGTCGCGGAACACGGACTGCTGCGCCGTTCACTTGCGCCGCACCGGCGGTATGTGAACTCGGTGCTCTTCCTCCCGGCCGGCCGCAGACCGGGAGGGCTGGACTAGGGCTTGGGCGCAGACTGCCCAAGCACAGCAGGGGCAGACGTGCCCCGTAAGGGGCGCGGGGAACTGCGCGACCAGCCACAACCGTGCCGCAGCCCGCAAACGACAGCCAGGGGCACCACCTCACCGGAACAACGGAGGACCCTCACGCAGTCTTGCGGGGCCGCGTGGACTTCTTCGCGGCCGGCTTCTTTTCGGCGGTCTTCTTGGAGGCGGTCTTCTTGGTGGCCGTCTTCTCGGCGGCTGTCTTCTTGGTGGCCGTCTTGGCCGCGGTCTTCTTGGCCGGTTCCTTCTTCCCCGCTGTCTTCTTGGTCGCCGCCTTCTTGGTGGCCGTCTTCTTGGCGGGACGCTGGCGTTCCGTCAGCTCGTGGACGGTCGCCTCGCCCTCCTGGCGCCCGCTTCTGGCCTCCTGCACGCTGCGTTCCAGTACGGACATCAGGTCCACCAGCTTGCCGCCGCCCGCCTCGGTCCTGCGGCGCAGCTCCTCGGGCGGAGGCCCGGTGCCCTCGGCCTTCGCCCTGACGAGCTCTTCCAGCGCCTCCCGGTACTCGTCCCGCAGGTCATCCCAGTTCAGCTCGCCGAGCGTCTCCATGAGGGTGTCGGCCAGATCGAGTTCGGCGTCCCGCACTGCGACCTGTCCCTCGGGGGCCACCCCGCCGACCGAGCGGATCTCGTCGGGCCACAGCATGGTGTGCAGCGCCAGCGCGTCCTCGTACACGCGCAGCATGCCCAGGCTCTCCCGGGCCCGCAGCGCCAGCTTGGCGACGGCGACCTTGCCGGATCTTCGCAGCGCCTCCCGCAGCAGCACATACGGCTTGTCGGCGCGCTTGCCGTCGGCGGCCAGGTAGTAGGAGCGGTCGAGCTGGATGGGGTCGATCTCCTCGACGGGTACGAAGCCGAGGATCTCCACGGTCTTGGCGGTGGGGAGCGGGAGGGCTGCCATGTCGTCGTCGGTCAGCAGCATGGTGTGGCCCTCTTCGGTCTCGAAGCCCCGGCCGATCTCCTCGCGCGGCACCTCCTCCTCGTCCAGCTCGCACACCTTGCGGTAGCGGATGCGGCCCCCGTCGGCAGTGTGCACCTGGTGGAAGGAGACGCTGTGGTTCTCGGTGGCGGCCACCACCTTGATCGGGATTGAGACCAGCCCGAAGGAGATGGTCCCTTTCCAGATTGAACGCATACTTTGTCCCTTCTATGGGACTCTCAGGGTATGCCTCACACGGAGATCGGGGGCCACCGCTTGGCCCTCAGCAACCTCGACAAGGTGCTCTATCCGGCGACGGGGTTCACCAAGGGCGAGGCGATCCACTACTACGCCTCGATCGCCGACGTTCTCCTGCCCCACCTCGACGGACGCCCCCTCTCCTTTCTGCGCTACCCGGACGGCGTGGAGGGCGAGAAGTTCTTCACCAAGCACGTCCCGCCCGGCACCCCCGACTGGGTGACGAGGCGCAAGATCAGCGTCGTCAGCAAGGAGCCGCTGCACCAGGTCCTCATCCAGGACGAGGCGACATTGGTGTGGGCGGCGAACCTGGCCGCACTGGAGCTGCACACTCCGCAGTGGCAGTCGGACCACCAGGCCGAGGCGGACCGTCTGGTCTTCGACCTCGACCCCGGCGAGGGCGCCGACATCATGGACTGCCGCCGGCTCGCCGACTGGCTCCGCAAGCGGGCGGGCGACGACGGCATCGCCCTGCTGCCCAAGACCTCCGGCTCCAAGGGCCTGCATCTGATCGCGCCGATCGAGCGCACCCCCTCCGACCGGGTCTCGGCGTACGCGAAGAAGCTCGCCCAGGAGGCGGAGGCGGACCTGCCCGACCACGCGGTCAGCAAGATGGCCAAGAACCTGCGCCCGGGGAAGGTCTTCGTCGACTGGTCGCAGAACAACCAGGCCAAGACCACTGCAGCCCCCTACACGCTGCGCGCCAAGGAGCGCCCCACCGTCTCCACCCCGCTGACGTGGGACGAGCTGGCCGCCGCCAAGAAGCCCAAGGACCTGGTCTTCCTCAGCTCCGACCTGCCGCCGCGGATCGAGGAGTGCGGCGATCTGCTGGCTCCGCTACTGGAGGGCGCCGGGAAGAAAGACGGCCGGGGCCGCATCCCCGGATAGCAGCCGGCGGCTCACCACCCGGGACGCAGCCCCGGCCACTTCCCCGCTGCCTCTCAGTGCGCCTCGGCGCCCCAGTCGCTGCCCGCCCGGGCACGATAGTCACGGACCGTACGGACGCGATCACTCACCGGCGAGGGGAGTCGGTCCTGGACCGCATCGGCCGCCTTGGCCGCCGCCTGTCGCCCGCTGAGTGCCGCGGCCTCCCCCGCGTTGCGTACCGCCGGGTTCTCCGCGATCCTGCGCACGGCCTTCCTGAGCTGCTCGTACCGCTCGCGTCCCGCGCGGGCGCCGAGCACGTAGCCGACGGCCAGTCCGGAAACGAACGTGAGCCGGTAGCGCATAGCTTGCCCCTTCTCTCGGCTGGTGGTCCTGCTGCCGGGCTCCGGCGGCTGCGAGCACCGCCGGGGCACCTGGAGGGGTACCGCGGATGGGCGGCGGCAATACCGATTTCGGGGCACCCCCTGGCATGCGCTAATGTATTCCTCGCCGCAAGGGAGCGCCCCGGGATTCCGGAGCGTGACCGACAAGACGGTCCCGTGTAGCTCAATCGGCAGAGCAGCCGGCTGTTAACCGGCAGGTTACTGGTTCGAGTCCAGTCGCGGGAGCAGTACCTGAAAGGGCCCCTTCCCCGGGGCCCTTTTTCCATGCCGTCACTCGTCCGGGACCGGTGCGGGGACGTTCTTCCCTGATCTGCACGGAAGTTGACCACGAACGGGAACCGATCACCCTTGGTTCGCGGTCCTCACCTGCGTAGATCTCCCCCGGCGCGGGCGGCAGATCCTATGAACGGTTATGCTGCGGCAGACGGCGCGCACAGATGTGCGCGGTGCGCCGTTACGGGGCGGTAGCTCAGCCGGTTAGAGCAGCGGACTCATAATCCGTCGGCCGTGGGTTCGAGTCCCACCCGCCCCACCACAGCACAACCGCGCAGAATCGTTCCCAGCTGCGCTTTCGGCGGGGCGCTCCGGAAGACCGGGCGCCCCGTGCGGTATATCGGGCGGCAGTCCGGCCCGGAGTCCGGGCCCTCTGGCCGGTCACCCGATCGTGGTGGCCCCCGCCCTCACCCGCAGCCCGCAGCCACGCCTGCACCCGCGTTCGCACGCGCGGCGGGCGTCGCGCGGGCCACACAAGAGGGCGCCAGGACGACCCCGCGCGCCTCCCCTGATCCGGGCGTATCAGCAGCTGCCCCGGCGGCGTTCAGTCTCCGGACGCCTTCGGCGAGGACTCGGAGGACGGCGTGCCCCTGGAGGCCGACGGGCCGGTGGCCGGCGCCAGGCGGTTGATCGCACCGACCACGTACGCGGCGTACGGGCGCAGCCGGGGCAGCAGGTCGTCCCAGCGTTCGTCCTCCCGTCCGAGATAGCCGGCGCGTGCGCGGGCCAGTACGGGCCGGTGCTCGGCGGGGAGGCGGGCGAGAGCCCAGTCGGCTGCTGCGTCCTTGGGCCGGACGAGCCCGGTCGCCAGCGTCGTCCAGATCCGGGCGAGCGTCAGCACGACGTTGCGTGTATCCGGCTCCAGTTCGGCCAGCAGGTCCGGAACTCCGGCGACCAGCGCGTGACGGAGGTCCTCTTCGGGGACGGGATCGAGAACGTCCGCGGGCGGTGGCCCGAACAGCGGGGTGTCTCCGTGCAGCACCATGGTGATCAGCGGGGCGAGGTCGGGGTCCGGCTCCGGTGCGGGCGTCTCGCCTCGTTCGTACGCGTCGCGCAGCCACTCGCCGTACTGGAACTCGCGGCGGGGAGGGTAGCGCCAAGGGCGGACGTCGTCCTGGACGACGACGGTCAGCTCCACCGGGCGGGCGGGGCCGAGCCGGGCCTGCTCGCCGGAGATCTCCAGCAACCCCTGGACGAGCTCCCTGCGTTCCCGCTCGGAGGTATGCCGTCGCAGTACGGCGAACACGTCCACGTCGCTGTGCGGCCGTAGACCGCCGAGCACCGCGGAGCCGTGCAGATAGCCGCCCACCACATCAGGACCGAGCACACGGCGGACCAGCCGCACGGTGTCCATTGCCTGTGTCACCGGCCCTCCTCCCCTGGCTCAGGGCGGGTTGCGGCCCTCGCCCCCTTTTCCGCTCTTTCCCGCTCTTTCCCGCGAGCGCATACCCCGGCCATGCGGACACGATACTGACGGCCTCCTCCACCCTCCCCGACCGCACATCGGCGTGGGCGAGGCAGAGACCCAGCGTGTCAATGATGGTTGACATGAAGGGCTTGTCAGCTTAGGTTGACAGCATGGCAGAAACGGAAGCGGATGAGGCCGATGAAGCCGTGCACACCGCCCAGGCCGCTCTGAACGGTGATCCCACGGTCGGACTGCGGGCCGTCGCCGCGCTGCGGCGGCTCGCGGAACGGCTGGAGGTGCTCCAGGTCGACAGCGCACGCCGGCAGGGCTGGTCCTGGGACGAGATCGGCGCGGCCCTCGGGGTCAGCAGGCAGGCCGTACACAAGAAGCACGCGAAGCGGACAGGGAGGTAGGGCCGATGTTCGAACGGTTCAGCAAGGAGGCGCGGGACGTGGTGATCCGTGCGCAGGACGAGGCCAATTCGCTCGGGCACGACTGGATCGGCACCGAGCATCTGCTGCTCGCGGCACTGCACCACCCGGAACAGCCCGGCGCGGCGACGCTCGTCCGGCTCGGCATCAGTACGGCGTCCTGCCGGGCGGCGGTCGCGGGCGTGGTGCCGGGGGCGCAGGAGGATCTCGGCCCGGAGGACGCGGAGGCGCTGCGGGCCCTCGGGATCGACCTGGAGGCGGTCCGCAGGCGCGCGGAGGAGTCGTTCGGCGAGGGCGCGCTGGACTCCGGCCGCGCGAAACGGGGACGCGGGCGCGGCAAGGGCGAGGGCACGCTCACCCGTCATGTGCCGTTCGCCGCACGTGCGAAGAAGGTGCTGAAGCAGGCGCTGCGGGAGGCGGTGGCGCGCAAGGACCGGGGCATCGGCGTGGCGCACCTGGTGCTCGGAGTGCTGCGCTCCGAGGACAACATCTCCCTCGCCCTCTTCGCCCGGCTCGGCATCGAGCCGGGGATGGTGCGTGAGCTGGTGCTCGACGATCTGCGTACGGCCGCCTGAGGCAGCAGTGGCAACTGAGGTCGCCAAATGATGTGACGCCGTGTCAACTGGCCGCTGGCGGAGGCTTGGTGGCGCACAACCGCGCACAACCGCGTACAACCCCTCGCGGTACCAACGTGTCGTACTGGGTATCCGGCGCATCGAGCCCATGCCGCTGATGCCAGGGATATCTCGTATGAGAGCGTTCTTCACCAAAGAGGGGGAAAAATCACTATGCGTTCCAACCACTTCTCCAAGGGCGCACTGGTTGCCGCGACCACGGCGCTGGTGCTGCTGCCCGCCGGGGCGGCGTACGCCGGCAGCGGTCCCGCCACTCCACCGTCCAACCCGCAGAAGCTGGCCCGATCCACGGCCCCCTCTCCCGAGGGGAACCCGGCGAGCAAGCTGGCGCAGGCGACCGGTGTCTGCGACGACGCCGTGCCGATCGGCGAGCGTGGACTGATCAAGCGGGGCTCGCAGACGATCGCCTCGGTCAAGCAGTTCTACTCGAAGAAGTGCAACGAGAACTACGGCTATGTGTGGGTGTGGGAGAGCTTCCGCAAGACCGCGGCTCCCTATGACATCACCGCGGGCGTCTACAGCTACAGCGACGACTCGGTTCACGCCGCCAAGGCGTGGAAGGCCACCAAGCAGCAGGAGTTCTGGACGGACGGGGCGAACACGGTCGAGGACTGCTCCTCCGGTGTGGGCAGTCTGCGCCCGGCGGGCTCGCCGCAGAGCTACCAGGCGTATTCCGAGAAGCGCTGCTGATCCCGTGCCGCACCGCTGATCCCCGGCCGCGCAGCTGATCCCTGCTGCACGGCTGGACGGGCCCGCGGCCGACGGGGAGCTGCAAAGCCCGGGGCCCGGCGCCACTTTGACGGCGCCGGGCCCCTTCCGTACGACCCGCCGTCCGCGAATACCCGCACCGGGTGCCGGAGCCTCCTACTGTGAGCTCCCCTGATCTGGCCGAGATGACCGGAAATCTCGCTTTCTTCCGTCCGGAGGAGATCCATGCGCACCCTCTCTCCCGTCAAAGGCATCCTCGCCGCGGCAGCCTGTGCGATGGCGCTGCTGCCCGCCGGAGCGGCCCGGGCCGACAGCGGTACGCCGCCGCCCCCCTCGGCAACGGCCGGCGACGTGACGGTCACCGCCGCCTCCCCCGAAGGCGGCCCGTCGAGCCGCGCCGCCCGGCCCGCGCGGGTGTGACAAGACGCGCGCCGAATCGGCTCGATCGGCCACATCATGCGCGGGTCGGGCCCTTCACAGCGCCGACGCCATCCGGCGCACCGCCTCCGTCAGGATCTCGGGGGAGGTCGCCAGATTCAGCCGTACGTGCCCCGCTCCTCCGGTGCCGAAGGCCGGACCGGAGTTGAGGGCCACCCGGCCGCGCTGCAGGAAGGCCGCGGCCGGATCGTCGCCCAGTCCCAGCGCACGGCAGTCGAGCCAGGCCAGAAAGGTGGCCTGCGGCGGCCGGTAGCCGACCCCGGGCAGGTGGTGAGCCAGCAGCTCACCCAGCAGCCGACGGTTCTCGTCCAGCCCGGCCAGCAGGCGCTCCAGCCAGTCGGTCGCGTGCCGTAGCGCCGCCGTGTGGGCGATGACGCCCAGGTGGCTGGGGCCATGACCGACCTCCTCCGGCATGGCGGCCAGTTCGCCGGCCGCCGCGGCGCCGGCGACGGCCAGCCCCGCCTTGAGCCCGGCCAGGTTCCATGCCTTGGAGGCGGACAGCAGACAGAAGGCGTTCTCGCTCCCCGGCACCGAGAGGTACGGCACGTGCCGGGCGCCCGGCAGCGCCAACGGAGCGTGGATCTCGTCCACGACCACGCGGACGCCGTACGCGGCAGCGAGCGCGGCGACAGCGGCCAGCTCCTGAACGGTGTGCACCGTGCCCGTGGGATTGTGCGGGCTGCACAGCAGATAGGCGGCGCGGCGCCCGCCCTCGGCGGCCCGGGCGAACGCGGGTTCGAGGGCCTCCGGATCGAGCCGCCCCGCCTGGTCGAGCGGGGCCCTCAGGACGCGGCGGTCCAGGTGCGAGACGAACTGGTAGAAGGGCGGGTAGACGGGCGGATTGACCACTACCGCGTCGCCCGGGCCGGTCACCAGCTTGAGTACCTCGACGATGCCGAGCATCACATCGGGGACGATCGCAGTGCGCGCTGCCGGGACCTCCCAGCCCCAGCGGCGCCGCGCGAAGCCGTCCCAGGCGTCCGCGTAGCCGGTACCCACCGGGTAGCCGGTGTCGCCCAGCCGCACCGCCTCGCCTATCGCCTCGGCGACCGGCCCCGCCAGGTGTACATCCATCTCCGCCACCCACAGGGGCAGCACATCGGGGTCGTAGGTGCGCCATTTCATGCTCGTACGGAGGCGCAGTTCCTCCAGGGTCGGCCAGCGCAGGGGGTTGGACAACTTCAGCTCCTTCCGGTCGTCGTGCAGTCCGGTGGGCGGGAAGCCGGGCCGGGTGGTGCGGCGTAGGTCACGGGGGCGGGGTGGCGGGCCCGGTACGGGTGACTATGAGGCATCATTCCGGCCATGGGGATAGTCGCCGGACTGGACAGTTCAGCCGAGTACACAAGCATCGTCGTCTGTGACGGGGAAACAGGCGCGGTCGTCAGGCACGGCCACGCCGAGCACCCGGCCGAGCGCGACGACCCGCAGTCATGGCTGCTCTCCCTCGGTACGGCGGCCGGCGGCGGGCAGCTCGCCGAGGTGCAGGCGATCGGCGTCTCCGCGCAGCAGCAGGGCCTCCTCGCACTGGACGGCACCGGGTCGCCGGTCGGGCCCGCGCTGCTCGGCAACGACCAGCGGGTGCAGACGGCGGCGGCCGACCTGATGGACGCACTCGGCGGGCGCGAGGCGTGGGCACAGGCCGTCGGTACCGTCCCGCAGGCCGCGCACCCGGTCTCCAAGCTGCGCTGGCTGGCCCGCGAGCAGCCGGACGCGGCGCGGCAGGTCACCGAGATCATGCAGCCGCACGACTGGCTGGTCTGGCAGTTGCTGGGCCGCCCGGCACGGCGGATCACCGACCGCGGGGACGCGTCGGGCACCGGCTACTGGTCGGCGGCGACCGAGTCGTACCGGCCCGATCTGGTGGAGCTGGCGCTCGGCCACCAGGTGGGGCTCCCCGAGGTGATCGGCCCGGCGCAGCCCGCCGGGCACACCCCCGAGGGGCTGCTGATCTCCGCCGGTACGGGCCAGACGATGGCCGCCGCCTTCGGGCTCGGTGTCGGCCTCGGCGACGTGGTGATCTCGCTCGGCGCCACCGGCTCCGTGTGCGCCGTCCACCACGAGGCGCTCGTCGACCCCTCCGGCACCATCACCTCCTACGCCGATGCGACCGGGCTGCACTTGCCGGTGGTGCGTACGCTCAATGCGACGCGCGTGCTGCGCGGCGCCGCCGGCATGCTCGGCACCGACCTGGAGGGCCTCTCCGAGCTGGCGCTGACCTCCACCCCCGGGTCCTCGGGGCTGGTGCTGCTGCCGTATCTGGAGGGCGAGCAGACGCCGCAGCTGCCGCATACGGCGGGCTCGCTGCACGGGCTGCGGCGCGAAAGCATGAAGCCCGAATTCCTGGCGCGGGCGGCCGTCGAGGGGATGCTGTGCGGGCTGGCGGACGCGCTGGAGGTGCTGCGGAGCCGCGGGGTGTCCGTACGGCGGGTCTTTCTGCTGGGCCAGGCCGCGGGGCTGGCCGCCGTCCGGGACGCGGCGCCCGCGCTGCTGGACGCGCAGATCGTGGTGCCCGAGCCCGCCGACTACGCCGCGATCGGCGCTGCCCGGCAGGCGGCATGGGCGCTCTCAGGCTCCGGCTATCCGCCCCAGTGGCCCGCCGCGGCCTGCCAGGTGTTCGAGGCGGGCGAGGACTTGGCCGTCGGCCAGGCGGTGCGGCAGCAGTACGTGACCGTGCGCGAGGAGATGTACCCGGGCGCCTTGGCCCGGACGTATCAGGGGGCCGTGCCCGCGTAGCCCGGTCCCTTTGCCGGGACTTGGCCCTGGAAGCACCGGAAACAAACGAAAAGACGGGGCGGGACCGAGGCGCACACTTGTACGCTCTTTCCCTTCCCCCTCATTGCGTTCACCCTCACTGATCGACCGAGGAAATCCGTGTGCTGATCCGCCTCCTTCGCGTCCGGCTGCGCCAGTACCAGCGGCCGATCGCACTGCTCGTGCTGTTGCAACTCATACAGACGAGCGCAACGCTCTATCTGCCCACGCTCAACGCCGACATCATCGACAACGGTGTCGTACGCGGCGACACCGGTTACATACTGCGCTTCGGCAGCCTCATGCTGGCCGTCTCCGTGGTGCAGGTGGTCTGCAACATCGGCGCCGTCTATCTGGGTGCGCGTACTGCCGCAGCGGTCGGCCGTGACATCCGGGCGGGCGTCTTCGACCGGGTGCAGTCGTTCTCGGCCCGCGAAGTCGGCCAGTTCGGCGCACCCTCTCTGATCACCCGCACCACCAACGATGTGCAGCAGGTGCAGATGGTCACGCTGATGGCCTTCACGCTGCTGGTCTCGGCGCCGATCATGTGCTTCGGCGGTATCTTCATGGCGCTCGGCCAGGATGTGCCGCTCTCCACCGTGCTGCTGGGCGTGGTGCCGGTGCTCGGCATCGCCGTCGCGCTGATCGTGCGCCGGATGCGGCCACTGTTCCGGTCCATGCAGCAGCGGCTGGACAACGTCAACCGCATCCTGCGCGAGCAGATCACCGGTGTCCGCGTCATCCGCGCCTTCGTCAAGGACGACTACGAGCGCCGCCGCTTCCACGAGGCCAACACCGAGCTTTCCGATGTGCAGCTGCGCACCGGGCAGTTGATGGCGCTGATGTTCCCCGTCGTGATGACCGTGGTGAACGTCTCCAGCGTCGTCGTGGTCTGGTTCGGGGCGCACCGCATCAGCAGCGGTGACATGGAGATCGGCTCGCTGACCGCTTTTCTCGCCTATCTGATGCAGATCGTGATGGCCGTGATGATGGCCACTTTCATGTTCATGATGGTGCCCCGCGCGGAGGTGTGCGCGGAGCGCATCCAGGAGGTGCTGGAGACCGACTCCAGCGTCGTACCGCCCACCGCACCGGTCACCGCGCTGCGCCGGCATGGCCATCTGGAGCTGCGTGGCGCCGGATTCGGCTACCCCGGCGCCGAGGCGCCGGTGCTGCACGGCATCGACCTGGTGGCGCGGCCCGGCGAGACCACTGCCGTGATCGGCTCCACGGGCAGCGGCAAGACGACGCTGCTGGGCCTGGTGCCGCGGCTGTTCGACGCGACAGAGGGCCAGGTGCTGGTGGACGGCGAGGACGTACGCACCCTGGACCCGGAACTGCTGGCGAGCACTGTGGGCCTCGTACCGCAGCGTCCGTATCTCTTCTCCGGGACGGTCGCCACGAATCTGCGCTACGGCCGGCCGGACGCGACCGACGAGGAGCTGTGGAAGGCCCTCGAGACCGCCCAGGCCAAGGACTTCGTGGAAGAGATGGAAGGCGGTCTGGACGCACCGATCGCCCAGGGCGGCAGCAACGTCTCCGGCGGGCAGCGGCAGCGACTGGCCATCGCCCGGCTGCTGGTGCACCGGCCGGAGATCTATCTGTTCGACGACTCGTTCTCCGCACTTGACTACGCGACCGACGCGGCACTGCGGGCAGCGCTCGCCCGGGAGACCTCGGACGCGACGGTCGTCATCGTCGCCCAGCGCGTGGCGACCATCCGGAACGCCGACCGCATTCTCGTCCTGGACGAGGGCCGCGCCGTGGGCATGGGCCGGCACCACGAACTGATGGAGAGCAACGAGACGTACCGGGAGATCGTGCTTTCTCAGTTGACCGAAAGTGAGGCCGTGAGCGACGCGCGCACAACCGCCCGGCTGCAGACAGCAGCGATAGCCGCACCTCTGCGTTGTGCGGGCGGAGAAGCGAACGAAAAGGGCACAGCATGAGTGGGCCCGGGGGAATGGCCGGGGCGCCGCCGCCACGGCGGTCCATGGACTTCAAGGGGTCGGGCAAGCGACTGCTGCGGCAGTTCCGGCCGGAGCGCGGCCGGCTGCTGCTGATGCTGGCCGTACTCGTCGTCAGCGTCGGGCTGAGCGTCGTCAGCCCGAAGATCCTCGGGCATGCCACGGATCTGGTCTTCGGCGGCTTCATCGGGCAGAAGCTGCCTGACGGGCTCACCAGGGAGCAGGCGCTGGAGGGCCTGCGGCAGCGCGGGGACGGCGGCACCGCGGACATGCTCTCCGGGATGGATTTCACACCGGGCCAGGGCATCGACTTCGGCGCCGTGGGCGTGGTGCTGCTGGTGGTCGTCGCCGTCTACGCCGCAGCCGGGCTGCTGATGCTGTGGGCGGGGCGCATATCCTCCCGCGTCATCACCCGCACCGTCTTCAGACTGCGGGAGCGGGTGGAGGCCAAGCTGGGACGGCTGCCGCTGTCCTATCTGGACGGGCAGTCGCGCGGCGAGGTGCTCTCGCGGGTCACCAACGACATCGACAATCTGGGCCAGACGCTCCAGCAGACCATGGGCCAGCTCATCAACTCGCTGCTGACGATCGTCGGTGTGCTGGGCGTGATGTTCTGGATCTCACCGCTGCTGGCACTGGTCGCGCTGGTGACGGTGCCGTTGTCGGCACTGGTCGCCACCCGGGTGGGCAAGCGCGCACAGCCGCAGTTCGTCGACCAGTGGAAGTCGACCGGCGCGCTGAACGCGCACGTCGAGGAGATGTACACCGGGCATGCGCTGGTGAAGGTCTTCGGACGGCAGCAGGAGTCGGCCGAGGTCTTCGCCGAGCAGAACGGAAAGCTCTACGAGGCCGGATTCAAGGCCCAGTTCATCAGCGGGATCATGCAGCCCGCGATGATGTTCGTCGGCAACCTCAACTACGTCCTGGTGGCGGTCGTCGGCGGGCTGCGGGTGGCTTCGGGGGCGCTGTCCATCGGTGACGTACAGGCGTTCGTGCAGTACTCGCGGCAGTTCAGCCAGCCGCTCACCCAGGTCGCCTCGATGGCCAACCTCGTCCAGTCCGGGGTGGCCTCGGCCGAGCGGGTCTTCGAGATCCTCGACGCCGAGGAACAGTCCCCCGACCCCGACGAGGCACACGCCGAGCGGCCGTCCGAACCGCGTGGCCGGGTGGAGCTGAAGAACGTCTCGTTCCGCTACGCCGAGGACAAACCGCTGATCGAAAACCTGTCGCTGGCGGTCGAACCCGGCCAGACGGTGGCGATCGTCGGTCCCACAGGCGCCGGCAAGACCACCCTGGTCAATCTGCTGCTGCGGTTCTACGAGGTACGCGACGGCCGCATACTGCTGGACGGTACGGACATCGCGGCGATGTCCCGGGAGGAACTGCGCGCCGGTATCGGCATGGTGCTCCAGGACACCTGGCTGTTCGGCGGCACCATCGCGGAGAACATCGCGTACGGGGCCCAGGGGGCCACCCGCGAACAGGTGGAGGAAGCCGCACGGGCCGCCCACGCAGACCGGTTCATCCGCACCCTGCCGGAGGGCTACGACACGGTGCTGGACGCCGAGGGCGACAGCGTCAGCGCGGGTGAGAAGCAGCTGATCACCATCGCCCGCGCCTTCCTCTCGGACCCGGTGATCCTGGTGCTGGACGAGGCGACCAGCTCCGTCGACACCCGTACCGAGGTGCTGATCCAGCGCGCGATGGAGCGGCTGGCCTCGGACCGCACCAGCTTCGTGATCGCCCACCGTCTCTCCACCATCCGGGACGCGGACGTGATCCTGGTGATGGAGAACGGCTCCATCGTCGAACAGGGCACCCACGAAAGCCTGCTGTCCGCGGGGGGCGCCTACGCGCGGCTGTACCAGTCGCAGTTCGCGGCGGCGGTGGCGGAGGTGGACTGAGAACAGCCACCCCTCCCGCCGGGCACCCTCCCCCGCCGCGACGGCGAGAACCGGCGACGAGGCGACCGGCGGTACCGAACCGGCCGTGACCTACGACAACACGCCCCGCGGGCCACGGCCGGAACGGAAGAGCCGAAGCTCAGCCACCCAGCTTGTCGGCGGCCGCCTGGATGTCCTTCGCGAACGTGCTGACCTCCGTGTACACGCCGGGCTTGCCCGGCCGCGCGCAGCCGTCGCCCCAGCTCACGATGCCGACCTGCACCCACTCACCGGCGTCGTCCTTGCGGAACATCGGCCCGCCGGAGTCACCCTGGCAGGAGTCGACACCACCGGTGTCCATCTTCCCGGCGCACAGCTCCTCGTCCTCGACGAGGTTGGAGTACGCGGTCTTGCAGGTGGCGTCGTCCACGAACGGCACCTCGGCCTTGAGCAGATACCGCTGCTGCTCGCCGCCCTCCTTGTCGGCGCCCCACCCGGCGATGGTGAAGTCGCCCTTGTTGAGGGAAGCGGCCTTGGCCATGGGCAGGGTCGGCTGGTCGATGGGCTTGTCCAGCTTGATGAGGGCCCAGTCCTTGCCCGTGCCGTTGTAGCCGGGCGCCTGGACGACCTCGGTGGACTTGGCCGTCTTGGCGGCCGGGTCCTCCAGGTCGACGACCCCGCCGGTGGCGGTGATGCTGGTGTCGGGGCCGCTGCCGTCCACACAGTGGGCGGCGGTCAGCACGATGTCCTTGGCGAGCAGCGAGCCGCCGCAGCCCATGGACAGCCGCACCATGAAGGGGAATTCGCCCTGCTCCGCCTTGGTGCCGCCGACGATGGTGGCGCTCGGGTCACCGCCGCCGGGGCCGTCGGTCGGCATCGCGGAGGCGACCGAGGGGCTGAGGCTGAAGGCGGCGAGCGCGACGGCACCGACGGCGGTGACTCTCTTGAGGTGCTTCGCGGTGTGTATCCCGGTGTGCTTCAACGGGCTTCCTCTCGTGGGGGGTTGCTTGCGAACCCGCACCGCCCGCCCGTGTTTGCGCAGATCATGCTCATGCCAATCGGCAGGACAGCATGCGCCGCAAGACATCCTGTCGGCGGGGGCCGGTCCGCGAAATACTGCCGCGATTATGGAGAGGGCCAGAACACGCTGACAAGAGCGCCTCGTTCGGCCGGCATCGATCGCTATCGGTCAAGCATCAGTCCAAATAGCCCCGAAGTTGGTCGGCGAAGGCGTGATCCCGCAGCTTGGTGAGGGTCTTGGACTCGATCTGCCGGATCCGCTCCCGGGTGACGCCGAAGAGCCGACCGATCTCCTCAAGTGTGCGCGGCCTGCCGTCGATCAGCCCGTACCGCAGCTGCACCACCTTGCGTTCGCGCTCGCCGAGGGTGGAGAGCACCGCCTCCAGATGCTCGCGCAGCAGCAGGAAAGCAGCCGACTCGACCGGGGAGGGCGCGTCGCCGTCCTCGATGAGGTCGCCGAGGTTGACGTCGTCCTCCTCGCCCACCGGCGCGTGCAGCGACACCGGTTCCTGGGCGAGCCGCAGCACCTCGCTCACCCGCTCCTCCGACAGGTCGAGCTGCGCTCCGACCTCCTCGGCCGTGGGCTCGTAGCCGCGCTCCTGGAGCATCCGGCGCTGCACCCGCACCACCCGGTTGATCAGCTCGACGACATGCACCGGGACGCGGATGGTCCGGGCCTGGTCGGCCAGCGCGCGGGACATCGCCTGACGGATCCACCAGGTCGCGTACGTGGAGAACTTGTAGCCGCGTGCGTAGTCGAACTTCTCCACCGCGCGGATCAGCCCCAGGTTGCCCTCCTGGACAAGGTCGAGCATGGTCAGGCCGCGGCCCACATAGCGTTTGGCGACCGAGACCACCAGCCGCAGGTTCGCCTCTATGAGCCGGCGCTTGGCGACCCTTCCCCGCACCACGAGCCGGTCGAGGTCGAGCGCGAGCTGTCCGTCCAGGCTGGGCGTGCCCGCCAGCTTCTCCTCCGCGAACAGTCCCGCCTCCACGCTGCGGGCCAGTTCCACCTCCTCGGCGGCGGTCAGCAGGGGGATACGGCCGATCTCGCGCAGGTACTGGCGGAAGAGATCCGCCGAGGGGCCGGTTGCGGACAGCTCCCGCTGCGGCGCGACCGGCTCGGGCTCCGCCTCGGCCTCGGGCGCATCGCCTTGCGGCGGCACGGTCCCGGACGGCTCGGTCCGGGCAGGGGGCGCCTGGGCCGGGGCCTCGGCCAGGGCGCCGTCCGGCACATCGGCGGCCGGTACGGGCACGGGCACCTCGAAGGCGGGCTGTTCCGGGTGTTGCCCCGGGCGCGCGGGGGGCGCCGACGGCGCAGGACCCGGGGCCAGGGGAGCGGTCGGGGCGGCGAGAAGCGCCGCTTTCAGGGTCCGGGTCTGCACGGGGGCGACCTCCAGTGTGATCGCTGCCGGTTCGGGGGCGGCGTGCGTGACGGGGACGGCTGCGGCCGGGCCGCGCTCCATCCCGTACGAAACGTGCGGATCCGCGGGGGACTTTGGCCCGTTGTGGCCAGCACCGCCCCGCTCCGAGGACTCAGGCACCGCCCACCAGTGTGGGGTAAGACACATGTCCGCCACGAGAGGCGTGCGAGCGGTTTTTCCATGAATCGGTGACGGGTTGCGCACACACCGACACGGTGGGGTGGGGTATCGCTGTCTGGCACCTGCTCTGTGCCGGGGTCCGGACAGGGGGTCTGGGCAGGGGCTGCCCCTTGCCGTTTCGCCGCAGGCCGCGAGTGATTGACCGGCTTGTCGCGCAGTTCCCCGCGCCCCTGCGGGGCGCGCCGCTCGGCGCGGCGTCAGAGTGCCGCCGCGCCCCGCTCGCGCAGCGCGACGTCGTACTGCAGCAGCGTCCACCTCTCCTGACGCACTGCTCCCGACTGCTCGTACTCCTGGCGGGCCTCCAACCGCATGGCCACGCTCTCCAGTTCGGTGATGCGGGCGTTGACGGCGGCGCGGCGTACGGCGACCAGATGCTCGCCCGCGTACGCCTCGTCGACCTCGCGGTTGCGGGCGCTGCGCAGCGGTTCGACGGCCAGCTCGGTGATCAGCGAGCGCACCGCGTCGTCCGGCGCCGCGTCCCGGACCCGGCCCAGATAGCCGCTGTCCCCAATCCCGGCCTCGGCGCCGCCGGCCGCCTCCAGCGCCTGCCGCACCACGGCGTACGGCGGAGCGGTGAACTCGTCGGCCCCGTAGGCGTCGAAGGCGGGCGAGACCAGCTCGGGGCGCTGGAGCGCCAGCTTGAGCAGCTCGCGCTCGACGCGGTGTGCAGGGCTGCGCAGGTTCAGCGCCGGGCCGCGCGGCACGAACGGAGCCTGCACGGCGGGGGATTCGGCGGCGCGGGAGGCGCGGGCCCCCGCGCGCGGGGGCGCCTGGCCGCGCTCGCGCGCCCACCGTGCGAGCTGGGCGACGCGGCGGACGACGAACTCCTCGTCCACGATGCCGAGCAGCCCGGCCAGCCGTACCGCGTAGCCGCGCCGGATGGAGGGGTCCTTGATCTGGGTGACGACCGGCGCGACCTCTTCCAGCGCCGCCGAACGCCCCTCCGCCGTATCGAGGTTGTGCCGGTCCACGATCGAGCGGATGGCGAAGTCGAAGAGCGGGGTGCGGCTCTCCACCACCTTGCCCACCGCCTCGTCGCCCTGCGCCAGACGCAGATCGCACGGGTCCATACCACCCGGCGTCAGCGCGATCCAGGTGCGGGCCGCGAACTTCTGGTCGTCGTCGAAGGCACGCAGCGCCGCCTTCTGACCCGCGGCGTCGCCGTCGAAGGTGAAGACGACCTCCGACTGGGCGTTGTCCATCAGCACCCGGCGGAGGATCTTCACATGCTCCCCGCCGAAGGCGGTGCCGCAGGTGGCGATGGCCGTGGTGACACCGGCCAGATGGCAGGCCATCACGTCCGTGTAGCCCTCCACGACGACGGCGCGGTTGGCCTTGGCGATCTCGCGCTTGGCCAGATCGATGCCGTAGAGGACCTGGGACTTGCGGTAGATGGGCGTCTCCGGGGTGTTGAGGTACTTCGGCCCCTGGTCGTCCTCGCGCAGCTTGCGCGCGCCGAAGCCGACGACGTCCCCGGTGATGTCCCGGATGGGCCACATCAGCCGGCCCCGGAAGCGGTCGATGGGCCGCCCGTTGCGCGCCTCCTGGGCGAGCCCGGAGAGCGTCATCTCCTTGTCGGTGAAGCCCTGCCCGCGCAGATAGCGCACCAGATGGTCCCAGCCGGCCGGGGAGTAGCCGACGCCGAAGTGCCGGGCCGCCTCCTGGTCGAAGCCGCGGTCGGCGAGGAAGCGGCGGCCGATCTCGGCCTCGGGTCCGTCGAGCTGCTCGGCGTAGAACCGGGCCGCGATCTTGTGTGCCTCCACCAGCCGGGTGCGCTCGCCCTGCTGCGAGGCGCGGCCGTAACCGCCCTCCTCGTAGCGCAGCGTGATACCGGCGCGGGCCGCGAGCCGCTCGACGGATTCGGAGAACGACAGGTGGTCGACCTTCATCACGAAGTCGAGCGTGTCCCCGCCCTCCTGGCAGCCGAAGCAGTTACCAGTGAGGATGTTGTCCTCCAGGACAAAGGCATGTCCCTGCTCGACGGTGGCACAGAAGACTTCTTCGACGCGATCCGTCTCCTCAACAGCCTTTACCACCCAGCCCCGCCGGGCAAAACTCTTGCTCGCATCAGTGAATCGCTTGCGGTGCGCAGAGTTGAGGAAAAAATCCTCCTCAAGGTCTTCATTGATGAAGTGCATCCGGAACAGCGAGCTCGGCTCCCGGCCCGGAAATCCTTCCCGGACTTGTTCGGTGACGCCGTACGTGCCGATCCCGAGCCGCGTACAAATTGCACGCACACGCTCCAGCGTCTCGCGCTCGGACGAGTTCAGGCTGACGGTCCCGTCCTTGGAGACATGCCCATCGGCTGCCACATACCCCGCGAGCCAGCCGTAGAGATAGGGCACCGATTCGTCGAGCGGCGGGAGTGACTTGAAGAACCTCGGCAAGTGGTGAACGAGCACCTGATGCTCGTTGTGCGTCTGCACCCTGTTCGCGAAATACTTCAGCAGCTCCGTGTCCTTTACCGGGTCGAGCTGCGCCATGGCTCCGCTGGGGTTCAGCGTGCCGTCGCCGTAGGTGATCCCATGGGCGATGCCGAAAGGCGAGGGCGTCGTCTGTCTGACACGCGAACCGGGAAAGACATACGTGAGCCGGTGCTCCGGCTTGAGCTCCGACGTGACGTATTCGCGGACCTTGTAGCGGCTCTCGCCCGACCGGACAAACCACCGGTGTTCCGGGGTCGCGTAAATGACCTTTTCCTGGTGATTCCGGCCGAGGGTGATCTTCATCAGCCGTTGCACACCAAAGGAACGGAAAGGCGCGTCGTACCAGTTTCCACTACGCGTGAGAACACGGTGGGTACCGCCGGCCAACTCCCGGATCGGCCTGACGCCTTCCCAGGTCAGCACCCGCGTCTCCGCCGCCAAGCAGTGGTAGAGACCCTTGCTCGGGCTCACATGGAAGGAGGGGGACTTCTCATCATGAAACGGGCACAGCCCCTTGAGGTTGCCGCCGCCCGCGTTACGGAGCTGGAGGTACTCCGACACCACGGAGTCGATCGGGACCGCGTCCCTGACCGCCTTCACGTCCTCGTCGTTGATCCTCCCAGCCACGCCCCGAGTCTACGGGCCGCCGCTGACATGGCCGGCCCCTCCCGGGAGGGCCCGCCCCCTCGCGAGGGGGTGCCCTCTCAGGGGCGGGGGATGTTCCGTAGGTTCGACCGTGCCATTTGCACCATCCGCCCCACTCCCCCGTCCAGCACCGTCTTGCCGGCGGAGAGCGCGAAGCCGCTCAGCTGCTCGCGGGTGATCTTCGGCGGGAGGGAGAGCGCGTGCGGGTCGGTCACGATGTCGATCAGTGCGGGCCCCTTGTGCTTGAGCACATCGCGGAGGGCGCTGCGCAGCTGCTTGGGCTTCTCGACGCGGACGGCGTACGCGCCCGCGGCCCGGGCGAGGGCCGCGAAGTCGGGATTGCGGTTGTGCGTACCGTACGCCGGCATGCCGTCGACCATCATCTCCAGCTCGACCATCCCGAGCGAGGAGTTGTTGAACAGCACGACCTTGACCGGCAGGTCGTACTGGACCAGCGTGAGGAACTCCCCCATCAGCATGGCGAAGCCGCCGTCCCCGGACATGGAGACGACCTGGCGGTTCCGGTCGAGGAACTGGGCGCCGACGGCCTGCGGCACGGCGTTGGCCATCGAACCGTGGCTGAACGAGCCGATCACCCGGCGCCGCCCGTTCGGGGTGATGTAGCGGGCCGCCCATACGTTGCACATTCCGGTGTCGACGGTGAAGACGGCGTTGTCGGCCGCCTCCTCGTCCAGCACGGACGCCACGTACTCGGGGTGGATGGGGGTGTGCTTCTCGACGTTACGGGTGTACGCCTTGACGACGCCCTCCAGCGTGTCGGCGTGCCTCTTGAGCATCCGGTCCAGGAACCTGCGGCTCGCCTTGGCCCGGACCCGCGGGGTGAGGCAGCGCAGCGTCTCGCGGACGTCGCCCCAGACGGCGAGGTCGAGGCTGGTGCGGCGGCCGAGGTGCTCGGGGCGTACATCGACCTGGACGATCTTGCAGTTCTTCGGCAGGAACGCGTTGTACGGGAAGTCGGTGCCCAGCAGGATCAGCAGATCGCACTCATGGGTGGCCTCGTAGGCGGCGCCGTAGCCGAGCAGTCCGCTCATGCCGACGTCGTAGGGGTTGTCGTACTGGATCCACTCCTTGCCGCGCAGCGCGTGCCCCACCGGAGCCTTGAGCCGCTCGGCGAACTCCATGACCTCCTCGTGCGCGCCCGCGGTGCCCGCGCCGCAGAACAGGGTGATCTTCTCCGCGTCGTCGATCATGCGCACCAGTGCATCGACCTCCGCGTCCCCGGGGCGCACGGTGGGGCGCGAGGTGACCAGCGCATGTTCGACGGGACTCTCCGGCGCGGGTTCCGAGGCCAGATCTCCGGGGAGCGCGACGACGCTGACGCCCTGCCGGCCGACGGCGTGCTGGATGGCGGTCTGCAGCACCCGGGGCATCTGCTGCTCGCTGGAGATCAGCTCGCTGTAGTGGCTGCACTCGACGAACAGCCGGTCCGGGTGGGTCTCCTGGAAGAAGCTGGTGCCGATCTCGCTGCTGGGGATGTGCGAGGCCAGCGCGAGCACGGGCGCCATCGAGCGGTGCGCGTCGAACAGCCCGTTGATCAGGTGGAGGTTTCCCGGGCCGCAGGAGCCGGCGCACGCGGCGAGCTTTCCGGTGAGCTGCGCCTCGGCGCCGGCCGCGAAGGCAGCCGCCTCCTCGTGCCGGACCTGGATCCAGTCGATGGCCGGGGTACGCCGGATGGCGTCGACGATCGGATTGAGGCTGTCCCCCACCACGCCGTAGAGGCGCTCCACTCCGCAGCGCACCAGGGTGTCGACGAACTGCTCGGCCACCGTCTGCTTCGCCATCGCTCACTCGTCCTTAGCTCGCCGCATGCGGAAGGGCGGCGGTACGGGGCAACGCTCTTGCGCAGATCTCTGACGGAATGCAGATCTCTTACGAAGGCAGATCTCTCACGAAGAACGTATGCCCCGTCCGCCGCCCCGGCATCACGCGAAGCTCCCGCCCGGCGGCTACGCGGGATCGGCGGCCCCTCCGGCTGCACCCGTCGCCCCAGCCGTTCCCGCACCCTTCGGGGTGCCCAGCGACTCCAGCGGCACACCCGGGTCGGCCAGCGCATGCGGATCCACCCGGACGCCGGACCGGATCAGGTCCTGGATGGGGCCTGTCACGTCCCACACATTGGCGTTCAGCCCGGCCAGCACCTGGTTGTCGCGCAGCCAGAAGGCGATGAACTCGCGCTTGCCCACATCGCCCCGGCACACCACCTGGTCGTAGGAGCCGGGCGGGGCGTAGCCGGAGTACTCCATACCGAGGTCGTACTGGTCGGAGAAGAAGTACGGCACCCGGTCGTAGGAGACGTCCTGGCCGAGCATGGCGCGTGCTGCGGCCGGGCCGCCGTTGAGGGCGTTGGCCCAGTGCTCCACCCGGAGCCGTTCGCCGAGCATCGGGTGGGCCACGGCGGCGGCGTCGCCGGTGGCGTAGATGTCCGGGTCGCTGGTGCGCAGCGAGGCGTCCACCGCGATGCCGCCGCCCGGACTGGTGGCCAGCTCCAGCCCGGCCATCTCGGCCAGCGTGGTCCGTGGCGCTGCGCCGATGGCGGCCAGCACGTCGTGCGCCGGGTGCTCGTCACCGTCGTCGGTGCGCACGCTGACCACCATGCCGTCGGTGCCGGTGATCTCGGTCAGCCGAGCGCCGAAGTGGAAGCGGACGCCGTGCTCGCGGTGCAGATCGGCGAAGAGGGAGCCCAGCTCGGGGCCGAGCACGGTGTGCAGCGGGGTGGGCTCCGGCTCGACGACGGTGACCTCGGCGCCGTACGTCCGCGCCGCGGCGGCCACCTCAAGGCCGATCCAGCCGGCGCCGGCGATGACCAGCTGGCCGTTCTCCTGGCCGAGGGCGCTCAGCACCCCGCGCAGCCGGTCGGCGTGCGCCAGCCTGCGCAGGTGGTGGACGCCCGCCAGATCGGTGCCGGGGATCTCCAGGCGGCGCGGCTCGGCGCCGGTGGCCAGCAGCAGCTTGTCGTAGTGGATACGTGTGCCGTCGCCCAGCCGGACCGACTTGCCCGCCCGGTCGAGCTGCACCGCGGGCTGCCCCAGATGGAGTTCGATGTCGGCACCCGCGTACCAGGCGGGTTCGTGCACGAAGACGCTGTCACGTTCATCCGAACCGGTGAGATAGCCCTTGGAGAGCGGGGGGCGCTCGTAGGGATGGTCGCGCTCGTCGCCGATCAGGATGACGCGGCCGGTGAACCCTTCCGCGCGCAGGGTCTCGGCGGCTTTCGCCCCCGCCAGCCCCCCACCGACGATGACGAACGTACGGTGTGCGTCGACCACTTGAAGCCTCCTCCTCGAAGACGCTGCCCCCTGCGGGCCGTGCTGTCCCCCGTCGTCCACACGTGAGCGTCCCGCATCGGGGCAGGCGCGGGAAGAGGCAGGGGGCATGGATGGGACGTATGGGCGCCCCGGTGAGTTCCGTGGCGCCGGGCGGACCAGGAGCGCTGTCCAGTGGGACGGACCGCCCTCGCGCCGCCCTCGTGGATCGTCCGGACCGCCCTCGCGCCGCCCTCGTGGGTCATCCGCGCTGCCTCCGGACGGTCAGCGCCTGGTGGAGGGAGCGGGCCGCGGCGTCGGTGAGTGTGGAGATCTGGTCGACGACCACGCGCAGCCGTGCCGCGTCGGGCTCCGCGGAGGCGTCCGCCTCGGCGTACAGGTCCGCGTACTGCGGGTCCAGGCCCTCGGGTGCCCGGGCCAGCAGCGCCTCGGCCAGCTCGTGGACGACGACACGCTGCTCGCTGCGGAGCCGCTCCAGGTCGGGGCGCTGCATCACATAGCGGTCGGCGACCGCCTTGAGGACGGCACATTCCAGCCACGATGTCTGCGGGACGATCAGCTCGGCGGCGTACCGGGTCATCGGGCCCGAGCCGTAGGCGGCGCGGGTCGCGGCCTCGGCGGACAGGCAGAAGCGGCCGATGAGCTGGCTGCTGGCGTCCTTGAGCCGGGCCTGAGCGCGGGCCGTGCCGTCGTAGCTGTGCGGCCACCACTCCTGTGCCAGCAGCCGGTCGAGCGCGGCGGCCAGCTCCCCGTCCCCGGCACCGGGGGCGTACCGCTCGGCCGCGACGGCGAACACCTCGGTCCGCTCGGGACCGGCCCGCAGCATGCGCGGGTCCAGATGTCCGGCCCTGATGCCGTCCTCCAGGTCGTGCACCGAATAGGCCACATCGTCCGACCAGTCCATGACCTGCGCCTCGAAGCACGTACGGCCCTCCGGCGCGCCCTTGCGCAGCCACTGGAAGACGGGCAGGTCCTCCTCGTAGACGCCGAACTTCGGCGATGCCGGGTCCACCGGGTGCTCACCGCGCCGCCATGGGTACTTGGTGGCGGCATCCAGCGCGGCACGCGTCAGATTGAGGCCGACGTACGGCTGGCCGTCCGGCTCCTCGGAGAACCGCTTGGGCTCCAGCCGGGTCAGCAGCCGCAGCGACTGGGCGTTCCCCTCGAAGCCGCCGGCCGGTGCGGCGATCTCGGCCAGCACGGTCTCACCGTTGTGCCCGAACGGCGGGTGGCCCAGATCGTGGGCCAGGCATGCCGTCTCGACCAGATCGGGGTCACAGCCCAGCGCGGCACCCAGCTCGCGGCCCACCTGGGCGCACTCCAGGGAGTGCGTCAGCCGGGTGCGCGGCGTCGCGTCCCAGGCGGGGCTGGCGCTGCCCGGGGCCACCATCTGGGTCTTGCCCGCCAGTCTGCGCAGCGCAGCGGAGTGCAGGACGCGGGCGCGGTCACGCTGGAAGGCGGTACGCCCCGGCCGCTTGTCCGGCTCCGGCACCCAGCGCTCGACGTCGGCAGGCACATAGCGCGGCACCGGCGGTGCGCCGCCCTCTGCCGCGGGTGTGCCGTAGCTGGCATCCATACGCCGACGGTAACCGGAGGGCGCGGCCTCAGGGCTGCTGCGCGGGCCGCGTCTCCTCCTCGACCCAGCGCAGATAGTCCGCGCTGCCGCGGACGACAGGGGTGGCGATGATCTCCGGCACGTCGTACGGATGGGCCTCGCGCAGATACGTCTCCAGCGCCTCGTACCGCGCGGCGCTCGTCTTGAACAGCAGCTGCCATTCGGGGTCCGTCTGTACGGCACCCTCCCACCGGTACACCGAGGTGACGGGCCCGGTGAGCTGGGCGCACGCCGCCAGCCTGCGCTCGATCGCCGCCGCGGCGAGCGCCTTGGCCTCCTCCTGGGAGCTGGTCGTCGTCAATACGGTGAGGATCTCGGCCATCCGCCCACCGTAACGGGCACCCGGTAGCGACTCCCCGCAGGCCCGGAGTGCTCAGGAGGGCCGAAACGTTCAAGACGGGGCGGACACGGCGCCATAGCGTGGCCGTATGACACCTCGTTTCGACCTCATCGGTATCGCCACCTCCGACTTGGCCGCCTCGCTGGCCTTCTACCGGCGGCTCGGGCTCGACATCCCCGCGGAAGCGGACACCCAACCGCATGTGGAGTGCACCGTGCCCGGCGGCGTGCGGATCGCGTGGGACACCGAGGAGACCATCCGCTCGTTCGACCCGGACTGGACGGCACCGCCGCGGGGTGCCGGCCGGATCGGGCTGGCCTTTCTGTGCGACTCGCCCGCCGAGGTCGACAAGCTGTACGGAGAGCTGACCGACGCCGGTTACGAGGGCCACTACGCCCCGTGGAACGCCGACTGGGGGCAGCGCTACGCCGTCGTACTCGACCCGGACGGCAACGGGATCGACCTGTTCGCCCCGCTCAGCTAGAGCTTGCCCCGCGGACCTTGCGCACCCTGCGAGAGGGCACAGCAGCGGGAGACGCGCCCCGTCAGGGGCGCGGGGAACTGCGCGACCAGCCACAACTGACCCGCAGCCCGCAAACGACAAGCAGGGGCACCCCCTCCCCGGAACGACGGAGAGCCGCGGCAAGACCCACGGACAGGGCCTAGCCGCCCCCGCGGACCAGCTCCGTCATCGGCGCACCCGCCAACGCGCGGACTTCGCGGGCCAGATGGGCCTGGTCGGCGTACCCCGCACGCACCGCGGTCTCGGCGAGGGGTGTGCCGGCTGTGGCCAGGCACAGCGCCCGCTGCATCCGCAGCACCCGGGCCAGCGTCTTGGCGCCGTATCCGAAGGCGTCCCGGCAACGGCGGTGCAGCTGACGTTCGCTCAGCCCCGCACGGCGGGCGACCTCGGCCACCCCGGCGCCGTCCCGCAGCTCCGCGACGACGGTCTCCACCAATGCGGCGCCGCGCGGGTCGGCGGCAGCGTGCCGCTCGGCGGTCAGCCGCCCCGCCGCAATGCTCTCCAGTGCCGCGAGCGGGTCACGGGCCTGCGCGACCCGCTCGTGCAGCTCGCACACCTGCTTGCCCGGCCACAGGGCGGCGAGCGGTATCCGCTGGTCGCGCAGCTCCCAGGCGGGTGTTCCGAAGACCCGTGGCCCTGTCCCCGGAGGCAGCCGGAGGCCGTACACCCCCAGGCCCAGGCGTTCGGTGGTCAGATATGCGCGGGTGTCCGGCCCGGCGACGACCAGTTCGCCGTTCCACAGCAGCAGATCCATACAGCCGTCGGGCAGCACCCGTCCGGTCGTCCCCGGGGGCGCGGGGGCGCGGGTCCACGCCACGGCGCCGCGCAGCCGCGAGGCCCGTTCCTCGTACGGTGCCCGTTCCTCGTGCATGTCCCCAGGATGCACCCGGCCACCGACAGCGTTGCCGGGAACGCGGACGGCTCAGCCCGTGGTGAGCCCCGCGAGATACGCCGTGGGGCTGACGCCGCGCAGCCGTTTGAAGGCGGCGCTCAGGGCGAAGCCGTCCGCGTACCCCACCCGGCGGGCGACCGCCTGCAGGGTCGCCCCCTGCTCGCGCAGCAGCCGGGCCGCCAGGTCGATGCGCCAGTGGGCGAGGTAGGTCATGGGTGGCTCGCCGACCAGTTCGGCGAAGCGCCGGGCGAGGCTCGCCCGGGACACCCCGGCCTTGGCCGCGAGCGCCGCCACCGTCCAGGCGTGCCCGGGCTGCTCGTGCAGCAGCCGCAGCGCCACCCCGACCACGGGGTCGCTCTGTGCGCGGTACCAGGCGGGGGCGCGCGCCTCGGGGCGGGCGAACCAGGCGCGCAGCACCGAGACCAGCAGCAGGTCCAGCAGCCGGTCGAGGACCATCTGCTGGCCCGGCGCCTCCTTGACGACCTCAGCGGCGACCAGCGGCATCAGCCCCGAATCCCACTCATGCCTGCGCAGCACCAGCACGGGCGGCAGCGCGTCGAGCAGCCGTGCGCTGAGGTCGCCGTGCAGCTGGTAGTTGCCGCTCAGCAGCACGGTGGGATCGTCCATGCTGCGGCCCCAGGTACGCACCCCCAGCGCGAGCTCCTCGCACATGTCGACCCCGTCCGGGGTGGTGCAGCAGTCGCCCGGCTGGATCAGCAGTCCCGGCTCGGTCGCCGGGTCGTCGGCGAGCACGTACGGCGCCGGGCCGCGCAGCACCACCACATCGCCCGGCGTCATCCGTACCGGCCGAGGGTCCTCGGAATGCCGTACGCAGCCCTCCCCCCGCAGCATGGCCGCCACCGACAGCGGGGTGCCGTCCTGCACGCGCACGGCCCACGGTGGTGCGAGCAGCACCCGGTGGAAGAGCCCGCCCCGCGCCCGGGCCCCGCTCAGCACGTCGGTGAGCGCCTCGGTCAGCCCGTCGGTGTGCTCAGCCTGCTGCGTACTTCTCGCACTCTGTGGAACGACTGTTGTCACAACAGCAGCTTAGACGCGCGGACATGGAGTTGAGCCGCTGAGCAATGTTCCGGGCCGCCCGAAGAGCGTTGGCTGAAGCCATGACACAGCACACGCCGATGAATACAGCAACGACAGCGAACACCGCGGAGCAGGAGAGCGCACCGGCCCCGGTCCTCGTCCTGTGCGGCACCGGCAAGAACGGCAGCAGGGTCGTCGAGCGGCTTCGCGAACGTGGCCACCCGGTACGCGTGGGCTCCCGCTCCGGACAGCCGCCGTTCGACTGGAAGTCCCCCGCCACCTGGGACGCCGCGCTGGAGGGAGTGGGCGCCGTTTTCGTCGTCTGCCAGCCCGACGTGGGCGCCCCCGGGACCGCGGACGCGGTACGCGCGTTCGGACAGCGCGCCGCACGAGCCGGGGTGCGGCGGCTGGTGCTGCTCTCGTCCCGCGGCGAGGACCTTGCGCTCCCGACGGAGCAGGCGGTACGGGAAGCGGGCACGGAGTGGACGATCCTGCGCACGAGCTGGTTCTTCCAGAACTTCAGCGAGGGCGTCTTCCTGCCGTACGTCATGGCGGGCGAACTGCCCTTCCCTGCGGGCGATGTACGCGAGCCGTTCATCGACGCGGACGACATCGCCCAGGTGGCCGTGACCGCGCTGACGGAAGAGGGTCAGCACGGCCGGGTCCACGATCTGACGGGGCCGCGTCTGCTCAGCTTCGGGGAGGCCGTCGCCGAGCTGGCCGCGGCCGGCGGGCCGACGGTGCGCTATGTGCCGGTCCCGCCCGAGGAGTACGCCGAGTGGCTGGCCGGGCAGGGCCTGGAGCCGGAACTGGTGGCGTTCCTGATCGAGCTGTTCACCCAGCTCATGGACGGGCGCAACGCGGTCGTCTCGCACGGTGTCCGGGAGGTGCTCGGCCGTACGGGCCGGGACTTCACCGACTTCGCCCGGGAGGCGGCGGCGAAGGACGCGTGGCAGGGCTGACCGTCCGGCGGGGCGGCCTGCGGAGGGAATCCGCGGCGGTACCGCGGGTCGCCCGGTTGCATCATGGGCCGTGCGCGGGACGATGGATGCATGGACGATGTGACCGCACTGGCCGCCGAGCACCTGGCGCTGGCAAGGAAAGACCCGCACGGCCGCAGCGCGTACCTCTTCCTGCACGACGGACCGCTGCGGCAGTCCGTCATCGCACTGACGAAGGGCTCGTCTCTGGAGGAGCACAACACGCCTCCCGCGATGAGCGTCCACGTCCTCCAGGGCAGCATCCGGCTCACCGAGGGCACCGCCGACCAGGACGTCGGTGCCGGGCAGATCCAGCGGGTGCCTCATCTGCGGCACGGGGTGCTCGCACTGGAGGACACGGCATTCATCCTGACCGCGGTGACGGGCACCGACTGACCGACTCCTGGCCCCTCCTGGCCAGGCTGACGGTGCGCCTGGTCAGGCCCCCTCGCGGGCCTTCCACTCCGCGATGCGGTGCAGTACCGAACGCAGCGCCAGGTCGTAGCCGAAGATGCCGTGTCCGGAGACCATTCCCTGGCACACGGGCGCGGTCACCGAGGTGTGCCGGAAGGGCTCGCGGGCGTGCACATTGGAGATGTGCACCTCCACGCACGGGATGCCGAGACCGGCGACGGCTTCGATGGCGTCCCGCAGCGCATAGCTGTAGTGCGCGTAGGCACCGGGGTTGAAGACGATGCCGTCGTCGCCGCTCCGGGTGCCGTGGACGAAGTCGATGAGCGCTCCCTCGCTGTTGCTCTGCGCGCAGCGCACCTCGGCGCCCAGCTCCTTGCCGAGCGCCGTGGTGCGCTCTTCGACGTCCCGCAGGGTGGTGCTGCCGTAGGTGGCCTGGTCGCGCTCGCCGAGCAGGTTGAGGTTGGGACCGTGCAGGAGCAGCACGCGCGGTGCCGTGGAGGGCGCGACGGAGGGCGCAGCAGCGGGAGAATTCGCGTTCATGGGTGCAGCCTAGAGCCCGCCGGGCGGCCGGGCCCGGGCCCCGGTGCCGCTGACCTCGACCGATGGGGGGCGTGCCGCTAGCCTCCACAGGTGAGGGGGGCTGACCGAGGCGAGGAGCAGGGCGAGCGATGGGCTGGACAGCGCGGAACATCCCCGACCAGAGCGGCCGTACGGCGGTCGTGACCGGCGCCAACAGCGGGATCGGCCTCGTGACGGCCCGGGAGCTGGCACGCCGCGGCGCCCGTGTCGTGCTGGCCTGCCGGGACGAGGAGCGCGGCGGCCGGGCGCGGGACGAGCTCGTCCAGGAGCTGCCGGAGGCGGGGCCGCGCACCGAGCTGCGCCGGCTCGACCTGGGCGACCTGGCGTCGGTACGGGCGTTCGCCAAGGAGCTGCCGGACGACCGGGTGGACCTGCTCATCAACAACGCGGGCGTGATGGCATTGCCGTACGGCAGGACTGCGGACGGCTTCGAGCGGCAGTTCGGCGTCAACCACCTGGGGCACTTCGCCCTCACCGGACTGCTGCTGGACCGGCTGCTCGCCGCCCCCACACCCCGCGTCATCACCGTCTCCAGCGGAGCGCACGCGCTGGCCAACATCGACATCGCGGACCTCAACAGCGAGCACTCCTACCGGCGCTGGGTCGCCTACGGCCGCTCCAAGACCGCCAATCTGCTCTTCACCCACGAGCTGGCCCGCCGGCTGGCCGACACCCCGCTCGTCGCCGCGGCCGCACACCCCGGCTACGCGGCCACCAATCTGCAGACCGCCGGGGCACGCATGGAGGGCAGGAAAGCTGCCGAGCGGGTGATGGCGCTGGGCAACAGGCTTGTCGCACAGTCGGCCGAGGCGGGCGCGCTGCCGACGCTGTACGCGGCAACGGCCCCCGGGGTGGCCTCCGACTCCTTCACGGGGCCACGGCTGCTGGGCTGGCGGGGTGCCCCGGCGCCGTCCTGGCGGGCCCCCTGGACGCTCAGCGATGTGGCGGCCGAGCGGCTGTGGGCGGCCTCGGAACAGCTGACGGGGGTCACCTACGGGGTGCCTTCGTGATCCGGGTGCTGGTCGTCGACGACGACTTCATGGTGGCCCGGCTGCACAGCACGCTGGTCTCCCGGGTGCCAGGGTTCGAGGTCGCGGCAGTGGCGCACAGCGGTGCGGAGGCACTTGCGCTGGTGCGGGAGACCGCACCCGATCTGGTGCTGCTGGATCTGTATCTGCCCGATGTGAGCGGGCTGGAGGTGCTGCGGCAACTGCGCGGTGCCGGTGCGCCCGGCGGCGGCCCCGACGTGCTGGTGATCACGGCGGCCAGGGACGCGGAGAGCGTACGGGCCGCACGGCACGGCGGCGCCGTGCAGTACGTCGTCAAACCGTTCGAGGGGCGCCTGCTGAGCGAGCGGCTGGAGCGGTACGCGCAGGAGCGGCGGGAGTTCGAGTCGCTGACCGCGCCCGGCCAGGAAGAGCTGGACCGGGTGTTCTCCGGCGGCGGTACGGGCGCACCGGATGCGGCAGCGCGGGTTCCCGAAGGCGCTGCCGTGGTCACCCGTACGGCCCGTGCCCGCGCACTGCCCAAGGGGCTGACCGAGCAGACGGCTGCCCTGGTACGTGCCGCGCTCGACGCCAGCCCGCGGGAGACGGGTCTGTCCGCCTCCGAGTGCGCCGAGCACAGCGGGCTGTCCCGGGTGAGCGCCCGCCGCTATCTGGAGCACTTCGTCGCGACCGGCACGGCACGGGTGACCCTCCGGTACGGCACGACAGGCCGCCCCGAGCGCCGCTTTCACCGGGTGTGAGACGGCGCGGAGGGCTGCCTGTCGTGGAGTCGCGGGTCAGACCTTGGTGAAGCACATGGTGTAGTCGGCACCGCGGTTGCTCGAATACTGGATGCCGTAGTTGTACTTGGCCGGGCACTCCTTGCCCGGCCCGAAGAGGCGCTCACCGGTCTTGTACTCGGCCTCGGACGAACCGCACTCGACGATCGTGGGCAGCGGGTCCTCCTTGGTGCCCTCGATCTTCACGCAGTCGCCCTCCTGCGGGTCGTGCGTCTTGTCCTCCTCGACCTGTGCGGACTGCGACGCCTCCGCCTTGGCCTTCCCGCCGTTGGGGTCGGTGTTGTACTTGTACACGTACCAGGCCCCGCCACCGAATATCGCCAGGACGACGATGGCGGCGATCAGACCGCGCAGCGGGCTCGCCTGCGGACGGCGCTGCGGACCGCCGGGAGGCGGCGGGTAGCCGTGGGGCTGGTTCTGGTACGGCGATGGTGCGGACATGGGTCCCCCGAGAGGTGTTCGCTGATCCTCGCGCTAATGCGCGAATGTTCGCGGTTACTGTAAGGGCTCCCCCACGCACCTCTCACCGCACCCCCCCGGCAATGCTTTCGCCCGCCGTTGCGTTGACGTCAGCGTCAACCCATAGCGTGCCGAGCACCGTACGAAAGCACGGCAGTGCACCGCGGGAGAGCACGGCGGAAGAGCACGCGGAAAGGAGGGCCGCATGCGCATCGGAGAGCTCGCAAAGCGCGCTGGTACGACCACGCGGGCCCTGCGCTACTACGAGTCCCGGGGTCTGCTGACCGTGGCGCGGGACGCGCACGGGTACCGCACGTTCGGCGAGGACGACCTGCGGGTGCTGCGGCAGATCAGGACGCTGCAGGAGAACGGCTTCGAGCTGGAGGAGACCCGGCCGTTCGTCGAGTGCCTGCGCGCGGGTCACCCGGCGGGCGACTCCTGCCCGGACTCGCTGGAGGTCTACCGCCGCAAGCTCGCCGAACTGGACGCGTGCATGGCCGAACTGCGCTCCGTACGGGACGAGGTCGCCGCACGGCTGGCCCGCGCCGAGGTCGAGGCAGCGGCGGATTCGCCGCACGGCCCCGAACCGCGGTGCGAGCTGAGCCCGCCACGACCCGTTGCCGGACACACGTGAGAGACGCAAGGGAGACAACGGCCCATGAGCACAACAACCGCACACCTGAGGGAAGTCACGGACGCGACGTTCACCGAGGAGGTGCTGCGCTCCGACATCCCGGTACTGGTCGACTTCACCGCCGAGTGGTGCCCGCCGTGCCGAATGGTCGCCCCGGTGCTCGCCCAGCTCGCCGAGGAGCACCCGGGCACCCTGAAGGTCGTCTCCCTGGATGTGGACCGCAACCCCGAGACCCAGGCCGCCTACGGCGTTCTCTCGATGCCCACCCTGATCCTCTTCCGCGACGGCGAGCCCGCTCGCTCGGTGGTGGGCGCCCAGCCCAAGCGCCGGCTGGTGGAGCAACTGGGTCTGGACGAGACGCGCTGACGCGAGGGAGCACGCGCCCCGTCAGGGGCGCGGGGAACGGCGCGCTCAGCCACAACGGACTCGCATCCCGCAACCGACGGAGAGGGGCACCCCGGCACCGGTCCGGCCGAACAATGGAGGCGGCACCCCCGCACGGGTGCCGCCTCCTGGTCCGGGCCGTTCTGCGGTGAGGGTGGGTGCGGAACGGGAGCCCGGCGGTTGAATGGCTCAGGGGGCGGCAGTCTGCTGCTGGGCCGCCGCGCGGCCTGCCTCCAGACGGGCCACCGGGATCCGGAAGGGGGAGCAGGAGACGTAGTCGAGGCCCACCTCGTGGAAGAAGTGCACCGACTCCGGGTCACCGCCGTGCTCGCCGCACACACCGAGCTTGAGGTCGGGCCGGGTGGCCCGGCCGGCCTCGACGGCGCTGCGGACCAGGGCGCCGACGCCGTCCTTGTCGATGGTCTCGAAGGGGGAGACGCCGAAGATGCCTCTCTCCAGGTAGGCCGTGAAGAAGCTGGCCTCCACATCGTCGCGGCTGAACGCCCACACGGTCTGGGTGAGGTCGTTGGTGCCGAAGGAGAAGAAGTCGGCGCACTCGGCGATCTGCCCGGCGGTGAGCGCCGCGCGGGGCAGCTCGATCATCGTACCGAGGGTGAGCCCCAGGTCCACGTTGTGCTCGCGCTCGATCTCCGTGATGACCTGCTCGGCCTCCTCGCGGACGAGCTCCAGCTCCTGCACGGTGCCCACCAGCGGGATCATGATCTCGGCGCGCGGGTCGCCGCCGGCGGCCTTGCGCTCCGCCGACGCCTCGGCGATGGCGCGGATCTGCATGGTGAACAGGCCCGGGATGACCAGCCCGAGGCGGACACCGCGCAGGCCCAGCATGGGGTTCTGCTCATGCAGCCGGTGCACGGCCTGGAGCAGCCGCAGGTCGTTCTCGTTGGCGTCCTTGCGGGACTCGGCGAGTGCGACGCGTACGGACAGCTCGGTGATGTCCGGCAGGAACTCGTGCAGCGGCGGGTCCAGCAGCCGCACCGTCACCGGCAGGCCGTCCATCGACTCGAACAGCTCGATGAAGTCGCCCTTCTGGAGCGGCAGCAGAGCGCCCAGCGCCTGCTCGCGCTCGTCCTCGGTGTCGGCGAGGATCAGCCGCTCGACCAGCTCGCGCCGCTCCCCGAGGAACATGTGCTCGGTACGGCACAGGCCGATGCCCTGGGCGCCGAACCGGCGGGCGCGCGCGGCGTCCTCGGCGTTGTCGGCGTTGGCCCGCACCCGCAGCCTGCGTACCCGGTCCGCGTACGCCATGATCCGGTGGACGGCCTTGACCAGTTCGTCGGCGTCGTCGGCGCCCGCGTGCATCCGGCCCTCGAAGTACTCCACGACCGGGGAGGGCACGACCGGTACCTCGCCCGCGTAGACCTTGCCGGTCGAGCCGTCGATGGAGACGACGTCGCCCTCCTCGATGACCCGCCCGTCCTGGGTCTTGAGGCAGCGCCGCTTGGTGTCGACCTCCAGCTCCTCGGCGCCGCACACACAGGTCTTGCCCATGCCGCGGGCGACGACGGCCGCGTGCGAGGTCTTGCCGCCGCGCGAGGTGAGGATGCCCTCGGCCGCGAGCATGCCGTCCAGGTCGTCCGGGTTGGTCTCACGGCGGATGAGGATGACCTTCTCACCGGAGCGGGACCACTTGATGGCGGTGTAGGAGTCGAAGACGGCCTTGCCCACGGCTGCGCCCGGGGAGGCGGCGATGCCCCAGCCGATCTGGTCGGCTTCCTTGACACCGCCGTTGCTGTCGAAGCGGGGAAACATCAGCTGGGCGAGCTGGGTGCCGTTGACTCGTTGCAACGCCTCGGCCTCGTCGATCAGCCCCTGGTCGACGAGTTGGGTGGCGATGCGGAAGGCGGCGGCCGCGGTGCGCTTGCCGACCCGCGTCTGGAGCATCCACAGCTTGCCGCGCTCGATGGTGAACTCGATGTCGCACAGATCCCGGTAGTGGTTCTCCAGGGTCTCCATGATCTGCATCAGCTGGTCGTACGACGCCTTGTCGAGCTGTTCCAGATCGGCGAGCGGCACGGTGTTGCGGATGCCGGCGACGACGTCTTCGCCCTGGGCGTTCTGCAAGTAGTCGCCGTAGACGCCCTGCTGGCCGCTGGCCGGGTCACGGGTGAAGGCAACACCGGTGCCGGAGTCGGGGCCGAGGTTGCCGAAGACCATCGAGCAGATGTTGACGGCGGTGCCCAGGTCGTGCGGGATGCGCTCCTGGCGGCGGTAGAGCCGGGCGCGGGCGCCGTTCCACGAGTCGAAGACCGCGCGGACGGCCAAGTCCATCTGCTCGCGCGGGTCCTGCGGGAAGTCGCGGCCCGTCTCCTCGGAGACGATCGACTTGAACTTGCTGACCAGTTCCTTGAGGTCGTCCGCCGTCAGATCCACGTCGGTCCTGGCGCCGCGCGCGCTCTTGACCTCGTCCAGCGTCTCGGAGAACCGCTCACCTTCGATACCGAGCACGGTGTCGCCGAACATCTGGATGAGGCGGCGGTAGGAGTCCCACGCGAAGCGCTCGTCGCCGGACTGGGCCGCCAGCCCGTGCACGGACGCGTCGGAGAGCCCGATGTTGAGGACGGTGTCCATCATCCCGGGCATGGAGAACTTGGCGCCGGAGCGTACGGAGACCAGCAGCGGGTCGTCCGCCTGGCCGAGCTTCTTGCCCATCCCCTCCTCGAGCGCGGCCAGATGCGCGCTCACCTGATCCCGGAGCGCCGCGGGGGCCTCGCCGGACTCCAGGTACGCCTTGCAGGCTTCGGTGGTGATGGTGAAGCCCGGAGGGACGGGCAGACCGAGGTTGGTCATCTCGGCGAGGTTGGCTCCCTTCCCGCCGAGGAGGTCCTTGAGGTCCTTGTTGCCCTCGCTGAAGTCATAGACGAACTTCCGCTGCTGCGACTGCTGCTGCGACGCGCCTACTGCGGACTCTGCGTTCGCGGACTCTGTGTTCTTCGCGTGAACCGGCACCGGACTCGGCTCCTCGTGGTCGGCTGCCCTGACGGCGGGGAGCGTACCCAGATCAAAGGCTTACGAGTACGTCCAACAGCACGTCACACGGCTGTAACCACCCGTGTGCCGAGAGATCGAAAGTGCAGGGCCGTCCGGGCTGATTGGGCATACCATTCAGAACTCGAACGGATGATGACGGTGGGCTGTATGGATCATGGTTTTCAGCACGGTGAGTAGCCGTCGCCTCCAACCCAGGAACCAAGGGTCGGTAAAACCGCGGGCCGCTCCTTGGAGATCTACAGCTCACATCTGAGCGCTCATCTGAGCGTACCCTCGATCAAGGTGGCGCGAATCACGCGGCTGAACGGGTGAACGTCTCACCATCCGGACGGGCTGCCGTCCGCAGTAAATTGCCGGGGTGATCGACTCGAACCCCGGCCCCGTCCCGCGCCTCTCCCCCGTCGACAGGGCAGCGGACACCCTCTTCGTCTACGGCACCCTCCGCTTCCGCCGCATCCTGACCGCCCTGCTCGGCCGCGTTCCGTCCGCCACCCCCGGCACCGTCTCCGGCTGGCGCACCGCGGCACTCACCGGCCGGCCCTACCCCGGGCTGGTTCCCGCGCCGGGACAGACGGCGACCGGGCTGCTGCTGAGCGGCCTGAGCACCCACGAGTGGCGCGTACTGGACGACTTCGAGGACGACGAGTACGAGCTGCGCCGCCTCCCTGTGGACCGGGACGGGGGCGGAGACGGAGCGGGTGAGACCTGGGCGTACGTCTGGGCCGACCCGGGCGAGGTACGTCCGCAGAACTGGGAAGCGGACACCTTCGCGGGGCACCAACTGGACCGCTACGCGATCCGGTTGGAGGCCGCGGCGCTCCGGTTCCGGGGGCGGGCGTAGGAGGGCCCGGTCAGCCGCCGGAGGTGTCCAGTTCGGCGTCCGCGCCGATGCCGGTGCCGCACTCGTACGGGTCGTCCAGCCAGCCGTCGGGCAGGACGACCTTGTTGCGCGAGTGGGTGCGGCCGCGCGGACCGTCGGCGCCTTCCGGCCATTCCTGGGAGAGATCCAGCTCGTCGAGCAGCGCGCGCAGCTGCTCCAGCGAGCCCGCGACGGCGAGCCGCTTGCGCATCTCGGAGCCGACCGAGAAGCCCTTGGTGTACCAGGCGACATGCTTACGGAAGTCGATGACGCCGCGCGCCTCGTCCCCCAGCCACTCCCCCAGCAGCCGCGCGTGCCGCACCATGACGTCGGCGACCTCGGCCAGCGTGGGCCGGGCGTACGCCTGCGCGCCGTCCCCGGCCAGCGCGGCCACCAGATCGGCGAACAGCCAGGGCCGGCCCAGGCAGCCGCGGCCCACCACGACACCGTCGCAGCCGGTCTGCCGCATCATGCGTACCGCGTCGTCGGCCGACCAGATGTCGCCGTTGCCCAGTACGGGGATCTCGGGGACGGCTTCCCTGAGGCGCGCGATGGCGTCCCAGTCGGCGGTCCCGCCGTAGTGCTGCGCTGCCGTGCGGCCGTGCAGGGCTATGGCGGTGACGCCCTCCTGCACGGCGATACGTCCGGCGTCCAGATACGTCAGGTGGTCGTCGTCGATGCCCTTGCGCATCTTCATCGTCACCGGCCGCCCGCCCGCGTTGGCCACGGCCTCGTGCAGGATGGCCCGCAGCAGCGGCCGCTTGTAGGGCAGCGCGGAGCCGCCGCCCTTGCGGGTGACCTTGGGGACGGGGCAGCCGAAGTTGAGGTCGATGTGGTCGGCCAGATCCTCGTCGGCGATCATCCGCACCGCCTTGCCGACGGTCACCGGGTCGACGCCGTACAGCTGGATGGAGCGCGGCTTCTCGCTCGCGTCGAAGTGGACGAGCTGCATCGTCTTCTCGTTGCGCTCCACCAGCGCCCGGGTGGTGATCATCTCACTGACGAACAGCCCGCGCCCGCCGGAGAACTCCCGGCACAGCGTCCGGAACGGAGCGTTGGTGATCCCAGCCATCGGTGCCAGCACGACGGGCGGCTGGACGGCGTGCTCTCCGATGTGCAGCGGCTGGTTCGGCTGGCTCATACGACGGCGGTTCCTCAAGCTCGATCGGTGGCGGGGCAGCTTCCCATTGTCACCCATCCGGACCCCCGACGGGTTCGGCCCCGTCCGGGCGGCGCCCTGGCTGCCGTCCGGACGGGAGCCAGGGTGCCGCAGCGGCGTCCGGCCCGGTCAGGCGGACTCGGTGGGGAGTCCGGCCTGCGTCCAGTCCTCGATGCCCTCGCGGTACTTGCGCACGTTGGTGTACCCGAGCGCCGTCAGCCGGTCGGCGACCTGGCCGCTGTTGGAGCAGGCGGGGTTGGAGCAGTAGGTGACGATGGCCGCGCCGGTGTCCGGCAGCACTGTGGGCGCGAGCTGGTCGACCTCGCCGGGGGCGAGGGAGACGGCGCCGGGAAGGTGCTGTCTGGCGTAGTACTCGCCGCCCAGCGCATCGACGACGGTCACGGTGCCCGCGTCGATCGCCGCCTTGAGGTCGTTCCGTGAAATGAGCGCGGTCATGCTGCCTCCCGTAAGTAACCGGACTATAGTCCGTGTGTGCCCGAGAACAGTAACGGACCACGGTCCGCTTCCGCAACGCCCCGGGATCCCGCGTCAGCGCCCGGCCCCACACCCCTGGAACTGCTGCGCACTCCCCCGCCCAAGGAGCGGGCCGACGCGGCACGCAACCGGGCCGCCGTGCTGGAAGCCGCAGCGCGGCTGTTCGCCGAGCACGGCGTGGAGGGGGTGTCCATGGACCAGATCGCCTCGGCCGCCGGAGTGGGCAAGGGCACGCTCTTCCGCCGCTTCGGCGACAAGTCGGGGCTGGCGACCGCCCTGTTGGACGCCAAGGAGCGCACCTTGCAGGAGGCGATCCTGCACGGCCCGCCTCCGCTGGGGCCCGGCGCGCCGGACGGGGAGCGCCTGGTCGCCTTCGTCACCGCGTACACCGACTATCTGCTGGACCACCTGGAGCTGGTGCGGATGTCGGAGACCGCCAGCCGGGGTGCGCGCTACCGGATCGGTGCCTACCGCTTCTGGCATCAGCACATCGCGCTGCTGCTGTCCCGCTCCCCCGACCCCGCCGTCACCGCGCACACGCTGCTCGCAGCGCTGGCGGCCGAGCATGTGACTGCCGTACTGGCGCAGGTGGGCGAAGAGCGACTGCGGGAGGGGCTGGTGCGGGTGGCGCGTGCGCCGGCGTGAGGGAAGCGGGAGGGGCGGCTACTGCTCGCCCGTCACCAGTTCGTAGAGGCGCTCCACCCGCGCCTGGGTCTCCTGGTCCTGCGGTACGTACGTGCCCAGGCGGGCGCCCTCGGCCGGGCCGAGCCACAGTCCGTGGTAGGCGAAGGACAGCATCCCGACGTGCGGGTTGCGGAAGCGCTTGGTCTGGTCGACGGCGCGGGCCACCTCGTGCCGCTCCCACAGCTCGCAGAACTCCGGCGAGTACCGCTCCATCCGCTTCAGCAGCGCCTTCCACGCGGGCTCCGCCAGATGCTCGGCCATCCGGGAGCGGAAGCGGGCCGCCATCAGCCGGATCGTCTCCTCCCGGTCCGGCATGGCCGCCGCCCAGTCGGGATCGGTGAAGGCCAGCCACATGCAGTTGCGGTCCTCGGGCGGGTGCATGTCCAGGTCGCCGAGGAGGCGGCCGTAGGTGCGGTTGTAGGCCAGGATGTCGTAGCGCGCGTTCTGTACGCAGGCCGGGAACGGTTCGAGCTGGGTGAGCATCTTCCGGATGCCGGGCGGCAGCACCGTCGTCTCGTTCGCGGGCGTGGGGTCGGCCGTGCCGGCGAGCGCGAACAGATGAGCGCGCTCGCTGGAGTCCAGCAGCAGCGCCCGGGAGAGGGAGTCCAGCACCTGCACCGAGACCTGGATGTCGCGGGCCTGCTCCAGCCACGTGTACCAGGTCACGCCGACCGCCGACAGATGCGCCACCTCCTCGCGGCGCAGCCCAGGCGTACGGCGCCGCGGCCCCCTGGGCAGCCCCACCTGCTCCGGGGCGATCCGCTCCCGCCTGCTGCGCAGGAACGCCGCGAGCTCTCCGCGGCGGATGCGGTCGGCCGGTGCGGGCGCTTCCGCCGCCGGGCGGCCGGTACCGGGAGTGCTGACGCTCATGGAACCAGGATGAGGCACGCCGCATCCTGTTGCCAGGTAGTCCTGATACCAGGATGAGGACCGTCTGGTACCCGGCTGACGGCTGGCCGAGGCTCATGGTCATGAGCAACGATGCCGTCACCACCTCGCAACCAGGTGGCGCCGCCCCGACGAGCGCCACCGCCCCCGCAGACAGCGGCAGTCCACGTCCCTCGGCGCTCCGGGCCCCTGCCGCGCTGCGTCCTCTCGGTCTGTTCACCCTGCTGCTGGGTGCGGCGCTGCCCATGATCGACTTCTTTGTCGTCAACGTCGCGTTTCCCAGCATCGAAGCCGACCTCCATGCCTCCCCGGCGGCGCTGGAGATGGTCGTCGCCAGTTACGCCGTCGCCTACGCCTCGCTGCTCGTACTGGGCGGACGGCTGGGTGACACCTTCGGACGGCGGCGGCTCTTCCTCTGCGGCGTCCTCGCCTTCGGCCTCACCTCCCTCGCCTGCGGGTTCGCCCCCGGCGTGTGGTGGCTGATCGCCGCGCGGATGGCGCAGGGTGCCGCCTCCGCGATGATGTTCCCGCAGGTGCTGGCCACGATCCACGCAACCAGTGAGGGGCGGGAACGGACCCGCGCCATCGGTCTGTTCGGCTCGGTCGGCGGGATCTCCGTCGTCACCGGGCAGGTGCTGGGCGGTGTGCTGGTAGCCGCCGATCCGGCGGGCACCGGCTGGCGGGCGATCTTCCTCATCAACGTTCCTGTGGTGCTGGTCGCGCTGGCGCTGGGCGCCCGCACGGTGCCGGACAGCCGCTCGGAGTCGCCTGCGCGGGGCGACATCGCCGGAACCGTACTGCTGGCGTGCGGACTTGTGGCGCTGCTGCTGCCGCTGACGGAGGGGCGTGCGGCCGGGTGGCCGTGGTGGTCGGTGGCACTGCTGGGTGCAGCGGTGGTGCTGGCGTATGCGTTCATCGCCGTCGAACGCCGGGAGGAGAGGGAGGGCCGGAGCCCGTTGCTGCCGACCTCATTGCTACGCGAGCCGGGAGTGCGGCGCGGGCTGCTCGCTGGTGCACCGATCTTTCTGGGCTTCAGCAGCTTTATGTTCGAGAGTGCACTGCTGTTGCAACAGGGTTTGCATTTCGGTGCGTTGAAGGCGGGCCTCACCCTGGTGCCGATGGGCCTGGCGCAGTTCACCGCCTCCGTACTGGCACCCCACTTGACCGAACGGCTCGGCGCGGGGCGGGTGCTGGCGCTCAGCGCCGTTGCACAGGGCGCGGGACTGGGCGCGCTGCTGCTGGCCCTCTTCGCCGAGTGGCCCGGCCTACCGCCGGTCGCCCTGGCACCGGGACTGGCGCTGTGCGGCATAGGGCAGGGCCTGCAGTTGCCGACGTATTTCCGCATCCTCCTGTCCGGCGTCCCCACCGCCCGCGCCGGCGCCGGCAGCGGCCTCGCAGCCACGGCCCAACAGTCCGGCCTCGCCCTGGGCGTCGCCACGCTGGGCTCCCTCTTCCTCGCCCTGATACCGCACTACGGCATACGGGAGGCGCTGTGCACTGCGCTGGCCGTTCAGGGCTGCGGGTTGCTGGCGCTGCTCGTCGTGGGACTGCGGATGCCCCGCACGATCGCCTGAGCGATGCGCCCCGAAGGGGGCGGCACCGGTCGCCCAGGGCTTGCCCGACGATCCCGCGTACCCCGCGTCGGGGGCTGCGCTTGCCAGCCCTGCGCCTCTGGCGCAGACCTCCCAATCGCCGCGGGGAGCACGCGCCCCGAAGGGGCGCGGGGAACTGCGCGACCAGCCACAGCTCACCCGCAGCCCGCGCGCTTCGGGCAGGGGCACCCCCTTACCGGAGCAACGGATGGCGCCGCCCTAGCATGCCGGTCATGGCCATGTTCGTGCATCTGACGTCCGCGGCGAACGCCCCCCGCATCCGGAGGTCCGGAATCCGTGCGGCGAGCCGCGGACAGGGCGATGCACGCGGCGTGTACTGCTTTCCGGTGCTGCCGTCGTACACCCTCACCCACCAATGGCTGCGCGAGCTGGCCCGGTTCGGCAACGGGGGAGGGCTCGTCGCCGTCCATGTGCGGCTGGACGACGCCCAGCAGGTGCTGGTGGGGCGCTATGCGAGAGAGCGGGCCACCGTTCCCGCCGCCGAGGCAGTACGGCGGATCGCTGCGCTGGACGACCCCCGCGGGTGGGAGGTGTTCGTCCCCCGGGCGATCCGGCCGCGCGAGGTGCACCGGATCCGTACCGCACCACAGGCGGTCGGGTGGCGGTACTGGCCCGAGGCGCACGGCGTCCGCCCCTGCACCTGCGACGGTTGCCGGGTACGCGGCGAGTACGGGTCGCGGCGCCTGCGCGAGCGGTTGCCGCATCCGCTGGACGGTCCGCCGCCACCGGCCAGGGTGCTGCTCGCCCGGGTCGCCGCGGCCGGTACCCCCGGAGACCCTGCCGTGCTGCGCGAGACCCTGCACTGGTTCGGCAAGCGCCGCCGAGGCCCCCTCGCCCAGCTGACCCACCTCGCAGCCCACCCCGACCCCGCGGTACGGGAGGACCTCGTATGGGCCATCTCCCGCTGGTCCACCCCAGGAGTGGCCGAGCTGCTGGACGGTCTCGCCGACGACCCGCACCCGGATGTCCGGGAGGCGGTGGAGACGGTCCGTACGCCGGAATCGGACAGCTAGCCCCCTCCCTCGCGGCGCACAGCGAGGTGGACCCACACCGTTTTGCCCGCCCCCGTGCGAGGTCGTACGCCCCACGCTTGCGAGAGGGCGTCGACCAGCAGTAATCCGCGACCCGATGCCTCCTCCGGGTCCGGCTTGCGAAGTTCCGGCATCTCCCACTGGAACGAGTCGGAGACCTCCAGCACGAGGACGCCGTCGCGGCGGCGGAGTACGAGTTCGAAGTAGTCGCCGATCCCCCGTGCGGCGTGGGTGACCACATTGGTCGCCAACTCGCTTGTGATCAGCGCCGCGTCCTCGTCGAGGTGTCCGAGCTTCCACTCTCTGAGCACCAGCCGCACGTGCTCCCGTGCCTTCGGCACGGACACCTTGCTGATGCGGAACCTTGCGATGTTCGTACGCCCGGACATGGGGCCTCCCCGGGGGCGGATGAGCAGGTTTGATTCGCTCACCTTTTGCGGCTGAGTGCGCACATTGAGTGAGGTAACTCACGCTAAAGCCAACCAGAGCACTTGGCAAGTCGTCCTCATGGCAAGTTTGCCAGTGACGCTGAGTCTCAAACTGCTGTCCCACTCAGCCAGTTGATGTGCAGACTTGGGAAAGCACGAAGGGAAGGACACATGCCCTCGGACCGGAAGCCCACGATGCGCGGCAGGCGGCTCGGCTCCGCGCTGCGGCGATACCGACTGGCCGCAAAGCTCGACCAAGAGCACGCGGCACAAGCACTGGGCTGCTCGACGGCGAAGATAAGCCGTATCGAGTCGGGTGCGAACTGCGCCCGCGTAGCGGAAGTCCGCTACCTGCTGGACCTCTACGAGGTGAACGACGAGACGACGCGCTCGCAGCTTGAGCGGCTGGCCCGCAGCGCGACCAAGCGCGGCTGGTGGGTCAACCAACCGGTTCCGGTGCCGGACAAGCTGGGCGACTACCTCGCGCTGGAGTCCGACGCCACGTTCATCCGCACCTGGCAGACCGCCCTGGTGCCGGGACTGTTGCAGACGGAGGAGTACACGAGGGCTTTGCTCGCGACGAACCCTACGTTCGGGGGTGAAACAGGTATCGAGCGTGCCGTCGCGATCCGCCAGGAACGGCGGAAGCAGTTCCTCGCGTCCGGAGCCCGGCTCGCCGCTGTGATCTGGGAACCGGCACTGACTTCCGCCATGCCGAGTGCGGAGACTCACCGAGCCCAACTACTCGACTTGCTATGGCTTCAACAGCAGCCGCTGGTCAGCCTTCAGGTACTCCCGCTCGGCGAATGGTCGGCGGCGGCCAGCTCGCCACCGTTCGCCATGCTGTCCTTCGACGGGGAGTGGGCACCGTCCGCGGTCGTCCAGGACACCCATCAGGAGAGCGTCGTGCTGGAGGACGAAAACCTGACGACCCCCTACGCCCATGCTTTTGACGCTCTGCGCTCTGCCGCCCTGACAAACGAACAGACCCAGGACTTCATCCAGAGCCTCGTCACCAGCATCCCCGAGGAAGAGGAACCAACGTGAACAGCAGGACCGTCATCGGCCGCTTCCGCAAATCGTCCTACTCAGGCGCCGGTCAGGCCAGCGAGTGCGTGGAAGTCGCCTGCACCGGTGACGGCGGGCAAGCGGTCCGCGACAGCAAGGACCCCGCGCGCGGGACCGCGTATTTCGGGGCGGCGGCCTGGCAGGCGTTCGTCAGGGGGCTGGGAGACTCGCCGACGGTGGAATGAGCCCACGACAGCGGTTCACGGCGGGCCGAGGTGGCTCTCGCGAACGGACCAGGGGATCGCGGTGAGGTCGATGGGGTCGTGGTTCTCTCCCCGGACACCATCCGCCTGCACAAGCTCCCGCCAGTCCAAGGCAGTTGCCGCATCGGAGCCGAGGAAGTCCCGCAACTGGGAGACCTCGCGGAAGAGCCATACCCGTTGGCCGTCACCGAGGAATTGCACATAGTCCGGGCGCAGCCAGAGGCTTGGTTGCCGGAGTGTGAATCCAAAGCCCCTGCTGGGAAGGTCGACGCGGACGAGTTCAGACATCTGCGCAGTATGGCCGTCGGGCAGCGATCGCCCCTACCGCAGTAGGGGGCCGGCGGAGTGCATTGGCTCCGTGGTAGCTCGTACGCCGCGTTGTCGGCGCCCTAGCTTCGCGCTCATGAACGTTTACCGGAATGCCTCGGCGCCCGCTCCCTCCGCACCGTCCCGCAAAAGAGGATTCGGGCGGCAGTTGGGAGAGGCGGTCACGCTGTTCCCGGTCGGACTGTTCGCCCTCGTCATGGGGCTCGGCGGGCAGGCCGGGCCCGCGCGGCGGGCGCTGCGGGCGGGGCCGGGGGCGGGCAAGGTTCGGGTCCTGGTGCACGCGGCGCTCACCGCACTGCTGGGCGTACTGGCGCTGATACTCGCCGGGGTGATCGCCCTGGGCACCGCCCGCGGGCTGTTCTACGGCTTCGTGGACAGCGGTCCATACGACGACTCCTGGGGCGGACCCAGCAAGGCCGGTGCCTGGCTCGCACACTTCGGGGTGAGTGTGCCGATAAGCGCGGCGGCGATCGGGCTGCTGTACGGCCTGGCCGCCCTGCACCGGCGGCTGACGGCCCCGCTGCGCGGCGAGCGCAGGCCCGCATGGGTGCTGCCGACGGTCCTGCTGAGCTGCGTGGCCGCCGCGCTGTTCCTGATCGCGTTCGTACAGCAGCTGAACTGAGCCACGGCCCTCACAGAGAGCGTTCCTACTCCTCCCCCTGGGACCAGGCGGCCACCGGGAGGGAGAGGTAGACGCCGAAGTCGTCGAGGCCGGTTGCCTCCTCAATGCTCTCGTGGAGCAGGTCCACGCGCTCCTGACGATTGGCGGCTCTGCTCTCGAACCATTTGGAGCGCACCTCGATCACGACGTCCAGGCCGCAGCGGTCGAAGGGGCCGAGCTGGCGGAAGCGGAGCTCCACATCGCCCGGTTGCAGGTCGCCGTCGTACGGCTCCTCGGGGCACTCAACGGCTACGGACACCAGGTGCGGCAGCACCGAGCCGAGTTCGCGGAGCGTCTGTTCGGGAACGTCCGGCGCATAGGTGGCTTCAATGAGCGGCATCGGTTCACTCCTGACCGGGCGCTGTGGAGGCCCGTCGGCGACAGTGGCAGCTGTAGGCATACGTGAAGCCCCCCGACCGGCGCAAAAGGGGGTGCGCAGCAGGCCGGGCTTCGGTTTGATGCACGTATGCTCTCCGCCGACCGCATACTCGCCTTCTCGGCCATGTCGTTCCTGCTCATTGTCGTTCCGGGGCCCAGTGTGCTGTTCGTCGTCGGGCGAGCGCTGGCGCACGGACGGCGGGCGGCGCTCACCACGGTGCTGGGGAACACCTTGGGCGCGTACGTGCTGGTGATCGCCGTGGCGCTTGGGATCGGGACGCTGGTGGAGCGGTCCGTCCTCGTCTTCACGGTGCTGAAGCTGGCGGGTGCCGCCTACCTCGTCCATCTGGGCATCAAGGCGTGGCGGCAACGCCGCTCGTTGCAGGACGCGTTCGAGGGCCAGGCCGCCGCGCACGGCGGGCTGCGGACGCTGTGGGAGGGGTTCGCGGTCGGCGTCGCCAACCCGAAGACGATCGTGTTCTTCGCCGCCGTACTGCCGCAGTTCGTGGACCGGGAGCAGGGGCATGTGACTTTGCAGATGCTGCTGCTGGGCCTCGTCTTCAACGTCATCGCCGTCGTCTCGGACGGTACCTGGGGGCTGGCCGCGGCCACCGCACGCGGCTGGTTCGCGCGCTCGCCGCGGCGGCTGTCCATGGTCGGCGGCGCGGGCGGGCTCGCCATGATCGGGCTCGGGGTCACCGTCGCCGCGACAGGGCGCAAGGAATAGCCGCGCGCTGAACGACCCCACCTGCCCTACGGTGAACAGCGGTTATACGGATGGCGCTGACCGGCGGTCGCGGCTTCCGGCGATGTTAGGCTCCGACGGGTCCTGGCGAATCCCCCGTAAGAAGGCTGGCAGTGGCAGGTCCCCAGATAGGGCTCGACGAGCAGTCAAAGTACGTGAACGAAGTCACGCAAGGGATTGTCCAGCGAGTCCCAGGAAGTTGGTCCAAAGCCGAGTTCACGTATGTGGCGGCCGGTGGCACGAGCAGTTACGAGCTCGACGTCACAATGGTGGATGACACGAGCACGCAGGTGCACGATGTCCCGCTGACCAGTGTGCGTGCGTTGATGAGACTGCGCCGTGGCATGTATCGAGAAGGCGCGGGAACGTGGTTTACGGCAACCTTCACGGTTTACAGTTCTCTGAAGTGCGAGACGCATTTCGACTACGAATCCGAACCGAACTTCCCTATTGAGATTACTCCCGCGAGCTTCGTCGAGGACCTGAAGCGATTTCCTCGTGACGAGAGGAATATCCCGGACTGGCTCCGCATGAAACTACAGAAAGCACAAGAGGGGCCCGGCTAGGGCTTCTTCAAAGTCGATCAGAGCCATTCGGTGATGGCGGCGATGTAGATGACCGGTCGAGCGGCGGGTCACCGGCTCGGCGTCACGCCCGGTGGTACTGCACCGGGCGGCGCGGCTCGGCGCCCAGTTCCGCCGCGGCCTCGTTCGCCCAGTACGGGCGGCGCAGCAGCTCGCGGCCGAGCAGGACCGCGTCGGCCTGCCCCGAAGCGACGATCTCCTCGGCCTGCCGGGGCTCGGTGATCAGGCCGACGGCGGCGACCCGCAGGTCGGTCTCCTTCCTGACCCGCTCGGCGAACGGCACCTGGAAGCCGGGGGCGGCCTCGATACGGGCGTCGGGCGCGTTGCCGCCGGTGGAGGTGTCGAGCAGGTCGACGCCGCGGGACAGCAGCTCCTTGGCGAGGCGGACGGTGTCGTCGCCGGTCCACCCCTCGCGGTCGTCCTCGGGGTTCTCGGTCAGCCAGTCGGTGGCGGAGATACGGAAGAACAGCGGCAGCTCCTCCGGCCAGACCTCGCGGACCGCCTCGACGACCTCCAGCGCAAACCGCGTACGGCCCTCGAAGGAGCCGCCGTACTCGTCGGTGCGGCGGTTGGTGAACGGCGAGAGGAACTCGTTGATCAGGTAGCCGTGCGCGCCGTGCACCTCGACCACCTTGAACCCGGCCTCGTGCGCGCGGCGGGCGCTGTCCGCGAACTGCCGTACAAGCTCCGCTATCTGTTCCCGCGTCAGCTCCTCGGGCGTGGCGTGCCCGGCGGAGAACGGCAGCGGGCTGGGGCCGACCGGCTGCCAGCCGTGGTTGTGGCCGGGCGCAAGGGGCGCGCCGCGCTCGACCCAGGTGCGCTCGGTGGACGCCTTACGTCCCGCGTGCGCCAGCTGGATGCCGGGGACGGTGCCCTGCTCGGACAGGAAGCGGGTGATGCGGGCGAACGCCTCCTGCTGGCGGTCGTTCCACAGCCCCAGGTCGTAGGGGCTGATCCGGCCCTGAGGGGTGACCGCTGTCGCCTCGACCAGCGCCAGCCCGAGCCCGCCGGAGGCCCGCGCGCCCAGGTGGGCGAGGTGCCAGTCGGTGGGCACGCCCTGGCCGGGGCCGTCGGGCGCTGCCGAGTACTGGCACATCGGCGCCATCCAGACGCGGTTGGGCACGGTCACCGACCGCAGGGCGAGGGGCTCGAACAGTGCGCTCACAGCGCTCTCCAATCCTCTGGAATCCGTTGAGGGCCGAACGGCACCTAGTACGATAACCGCCGTACTACGACACCTGTCAAATTTCGATGACTGCCGTACTATGAAGGCGTGCCGACGACAACCGCCGTACGTGAACTCCCGCACCCCGCACGGGAGGAGATCCGCCTGGAGGCGGTACTGCACGCGCTGGCCGACCCGGTGCGGCTACGGATCGCCACCGTGCTGAACACCCACGGCGAGGGCGAGGGCAACGGGGCCACCTGCTCCCAGGTCGAACTGCCCGTCTCCGCCTCGACCGCCACCCACCACTTCCGCGTGCTACGCGAGGCGGGCGTCATCAACCAGTGCTACCGCGGCACCGCCAAGATCAACTGCCTCCGCCGCGCAGACCTGGACGCGCGCTTCCCTGGTCTGCTGGACGCAGTACTGCGGGCCGCGACGAACTGAAACCCATCCTTCGAGGGCCCCGCTGGGTGATCCGCTCACATTGTCAGTGCACCTGACTACGGTGAGTTGCGACTGGATCGCAGCACCTGGAGGGCCACATGGCAGCTGCACTTGAGAGCTCCACGCTGTTTCCGTCTTCTCGGAGCCCACCCCCAGGGGATACGCCGAGTGCACGACGCGCGCTTTCGGCCGACCCGTGCGGCTGCCTCCGCCCTTCGACTTCGAGCTGGACACCGCCGCCTTCGGCGAAGTACCGCAAAAGCAGGGGTGAGCCAGGCGCCCTCTCTGTCAAAGTGCCCGCATGGACAGACAGACCCGCTCCCTCCTCGCCCACGCCGACCATCCCATCGCGGCGCCGCTCGACGACTTCTCCGTGGACCGGCTGCTCGCCCGAGCCGTCGTACGCGGTGACGCACACATACTCGACCTCGGCTGCGGGGAGGGAGCGTGGCTGCTGCGCGTCCTCCGGCGGCACCCGGGCGTGACGGCGGAGGGCGTCGACGTCTCAGCAGGCGCCCTGGAACGCGCCCGGCACCGCTCCGAAGAGGCGGATGTCGCGGAGCGGCTGACGCTGCACCGTACCGAGGCGGCGTCGTTCACGGCCGAGCACCCCTTCGACGTGGTGCTGAGCGTCGGCGCCACGCACGCGTTCGGTGGGCTGCTGCCCACCCTGGACGCTGCCCGGAAACAGCTGGCACCCGGCGGCACCGTGCTGGTCGGGGACGCGTACTGGGAGCGGGAGCCGAGCCCGTGGGCGCGGGAGACGCTGGGCGAGTACGAGGACCTGGCGGGGACGGTCGAGAAGGTCACGGCCGACGGCTGGACGCCGGTCTACGCGCATCTTTCCACCCGGCACGAGCTGGACGACTACGAGTGGAACTGGACCGGCTCCCTCTCCCGCTGGGCGCTGGACCATCCCGAGCACCCCGACAGCGCCGAGGCCCTGCGGGCAGCTACCCAGCACCGGGACGAGTGGCTGCACGACTACCGGGAGAGCTTCGGCTTCGTGTGCCTGCTGCTGCGCCGCACCACCGAGTGAGCCCGTTACATACGTACGAGGCCCGGCACCCCCTCGCAGGGTGTCGGGCCTCGGCGTATGCGTACGCAGCAGCGCAGCGGCTCAGCAGCCGATGAGGCGGCCGGCCAGGTAGCTCTCGATCTGGTCGAGGGAGACCCGCTCCTGCTTCATGGTGTCGCGCTCACGCACGGTGACGGCGTTGTCGTCCAGGGTGTCGAAGTCGACGGTGACGCAGAACGGGGTGCCGATCTCGTCCTGGCGGCGGTAGCGGCGGCCGATGGCGCCCGCGTCGTCGAACTCGATGTTCCAGTGCTTACGCAGCGTCTCCGAGAGGCCGCGGGCCTTCGGCGAGAGCTGCTCGTTGCGGGACAGCGGCAGCACGGCGACCTTGACCGGGGCCAGCCGCGGGTCGAGGCGCATCACGGTGCGCTTCTCCATCTTGCCCTTGGCGTTGGGCGCCTCGTCCTCGATGTAGGCGTCCAGCAGGAATGCGAGCATCGCCCGGTTGACACCGGCCGCCGGCTCGATGACGAACGGCGTCCAGCGCTCGCCAGCCTCCTGGTCGAAGTACGACAGGTCGTGGCCGGACGCCTTGGAGTGCGCGGTGAGGTCGAAGTCGGTGCGGTTGGCGACACCCTCCAGCTCGGAGAATTCGGTGCCGCCGAAGTTGAAGCGGTACTCGATGTCGGCAGTGCGCTTCGAGTAGTGGGAGAGCTTCTCCTTCGGGTGGTCGTACCAGCGGATGTTCTCCTCGCGGATGCCCAGGTCGCGGTACCAGGCCCAGCGCTGGTCCATCCAGTACTGGTGCCATTCCTCGTCCTCGCCCGGCTTGACGAAGAACTCCATCTCCATCTGCTCGAACTCGCGGGTACGGAAGATGAAGTTGCCCGGCGTGATCTCGTTCCGGAACGACTTGCCCATCTGCGCGATGCCGAACGGCGGCTTCTTGCGGGAGGTCTGTTGCACCGCGGCGAAGTTGGTGAAGATGCCCTGCGCCGTCTCGGGACGCAGATAGGCGACCGAGCCGGAGTCCTGGGTGGGGCCGAGGTGGGTGGAGAGCAGCCCGGAGAACTGCTTGGGCTCGGTGAAGCCGCCCTTGTTGCCGCAGTGCGGGCAGTTGATGTCGGCCAGACCGTTCTCCGGCTCCCGGCCGTGCTTGGCCTCGTACGCCTCGGCCAGGTGATCGGCACGGAAGCGCTTGTGGCAGGAGGTGCACTCGGTGAGCGGATCGGTGAAGGTGGAGACATGACCCGATGCCTCCCAGACCTCGGGGGCCAGAATCACCGACGAGTCGATGCCCACCACGTCGTCGCGGGAGGTGACCATGGAGCGCCACCACTGGCGCTTGATGTTCTCCTTCAGCTCCACGCCCAGCGGCCCGTAGTCCCAGGCGGCACGCTGACCGCCGTAGATCTCACTGCACGGGTAGACGAAGCCACGGCGCTTGCTGAGGCTGACAATTGTGTCGATCTTGTCGGCGGCCACGGTGCTCTCTTCATTGACGACGAGACGGAATACCCCAGATTACTGGGGGCCGTAGGGGGCGCGGCAAATCGGTTCGGGTATTGGTTCGCGCAGCCGTTCCGCTGTGTTCCGCCCGAACTCGGCAGCGCTGGGCGGCGTGATCACGGAGCGCAAACCTCTAGTTGACAATCGTTTCCAATTCGGATGAAAATGAGTGTCATGAACATCCGTCCCCGCCCCCGTCGGCTCATACGTACCGGCGCCGCCCTCAGTGCTCTCGGCCTCGCCTCCCTCTCCCTCGCCGCCTGTGGCAGTGGCTCCGGCGACAACGGGAAGGTGAAGGTGGCCGCCTCCTTCTACCCGATGGCGTATCTCGCTCAGCAGATCGGCGGGGATCACGTCGAGGTGCAGAACCTCACCAAGCCCGGCACCGAGCCGCACGACCTCGAGCTGAGCCCGAAGCAGACCGGGGAGCTCAGCGAGGCGGACCTGATCGTCTACCTCAAGGGGCTCCAGCCCGCCGTGGACGAGGCGGTCGACCAGTCCGGCGTCAAGAACACCGCGGATGCCGCCTCCTTCACCACCCTGGAGAAGCACGGCACCGACGTGCACGGCGAGGAAGGCCACGAGGAGCACGGGCACGACGAGCACGGGGAAAAGGGCCACGAGGAGCACGAGGGCCACGACCACGGCGAGGACGCCGCGGGCGACCCGCACATCTGGCTCGACCCGATGCGCTACGCCGAGGTCGCCGAGGGGGTCGGCAAGAAGCTCCAGAAGGCGGACCCCGACCACAAGGACGAGTACAAGAAGAACACCGAGAAACTCGTCTCCCGGCTCAAGGGCCTCGACAAGGACTTCAAGGACGGCCTCAAGAAGAAGAAGAGCGACACCTTCATCACCACCCACGCCGCCTTCGGCTACCTCGCCGAGCGGTACGGTCTCCACGAGGAGGCGGTCTCGGGTATCGACCCGGAGTCCGAGCCGAGCGGGGCCCGGATGAAGGAGCTGCACAAGGTCGCCAAGAAGGACGACGTGGACACCGTCTTCTTCGAGAACACCGCCAGCGACAAGACCGCCAAGACTCTCGCCGGTGACCTGCGCCTGAAGACCTCGGTGCTCAGCCCCATCGAGACCATCAAGGACCCGAAGAAGGACGACTACTTCTCCGTGATGCACCAGAACCTGACCGCGCTCCAGACGGCGCTCGACGCCCAGTGAGTCAGGGCGGCGCTCTGCGCGTAGTGAGGACGTGAGGCATGACGAGGACGACAGCGGCCCCGGACGGCACCGGCATAGCCGAGAAGCCGCCGGCCGTCGCCCTGCGCGGCGCCACCGCCGCGCTGGGCGGGCGGCCCGTACTGCGCGGAGTGGACCTGACGGTGGCGCGCGGCGAGACGGTCGCGCTGCTGGGTGCCAACGGCTCGGGCAAGTCCACCACCATCCGCGCCGTGCTGGGCCAGGTGCCGCTCACCGGCGGTGAACTGGAGCTGTTCGGCACCCCGTCTGCCCGCTTCCGGGAGTGGCGGCGGCTCGGCTATGTGCCGCAGCGCTCCACGGCCGCTGCCGGGGTCCCGGCGACCGTACGGGAGGTCGTCTCGGCCGGCCGGCTGGCGCGGCGCCGCTTCAGGCCGCTGGGCCGCGAGGACAAGGCAGCAGTTCGGCAAGCGCTGGAGCTGGTCGGCATGGCGGACCGGATGCGGGACCCGGTCGAGTCCCTCTCCGGCGGACAGCACCAGCGGGTGCTGATCGCCCGGGCGCTGGTCGCCGAACCGGAGCTGCTGATCATGGACGAGCCGCTGGCCGGCGTGGACGTGGCCAACCAGGAGGTACTGGCCGACACCCTGCGCCGGCAGGTGGAGCAGGGCACCTCCGTACTGCTCGTCCTGCACGAACTCGGCCCGCTCGCACCGCTGATCGACCACGCCGTGGTGCTGCGGGACGGGCAGGTCGAGCGGGTGGACAACCCCGACCGGCTGCACGACCTGGCCTGCCATCCGAACGGCTCCGTACCGGCCGCGGAGGCGGCACCGAGGATCGAGACGGGGTTGCTCTCATGATCGAGATGCTGGACTACCCGTTCATGCAGCGTGCGTTGCTCGCCGCGCTGCTGGTCGGCATCGCGGCGCCCGCCGTGGGCATCTACCTCGTTCAGCGCCGCCAGGCGATCATGGGCGACGGTATCGGCCATGTTGCGCTCACCGGTGTGGCGCTGGGCTTCCTGCTGAGCGCCAACCCGGTGTGGATGGCCGTTCTTGTCTCCTCGCTGGGCGCGGTCACCATGGAGCTGATCCGCTGGTACGGCAAGGCGCGGGGCGATATCGCACTGGCGATGCTGTTCTACGGCGGTATGGCGGGCGGCGTCCTGATCATCAATCTGTCGCCGAACGGCTCGAACGCCAACCTCACCACGTATCTCTTCGGCTCCATCACCACCGTCTCCCCCGAGGACATCGCCGCCATCGTCGGGCTGTCCGTCTTCGTGCTGCTCGTCGCGCTCGGGCTGCGGCGGCAGTTGTTCGCCGTCTGCCAGGACGAGGAGTTCGCCCGGGTCACGGGGCTTCCGGTGCGGCTGCTGAACCTGCTGCTGGCCGTCACGGCCGCGGTGACCGTCACGGTGGCGATGCGGGTGGTCGGGCTGCTGCTGGTCAGCGCGCTGATGGTGATCCCGGTGGCCGCGGCGCAGCAGGCCACCCGCGGCTTCGCCGCCACGCTGGGGCTGGCGATGGGTTTCGGCGTCGCCGTCACCCTCTCCGGCACGATGACGTCCTACTACGCCGATGTGCCGCCCGGCGCCAGCATCGTCGTCCTCGCGATCGTGCTTTTCGGCCTGGTCACGGTGCTGGCCGCGCCGCTGGCCCGGCGCAGGGCCTCGCGTGACCGAGGAAGGACTGTCGCCGGAGGGGAGTCAGAGGGCACCCTGGTAGCGGACGGGAACGAGAAGGCCGGCGACGGCAGGGGGCAGGTGGACCGCCCGAGCAGGGTGTAATACCCGGCCACGGGGAGTGCCTGGCACAATGGGGGTCCGCGAACGCCGCGCCGATCCGGCCTCGGCGCCTCCCCGGAGCCGACGAACGTAAGGAGCCAGAGCGTGACCACCGCAGGTCCCCCCGTACGCGGCCGGTCGACCCGGCAACGCGCCGCCGTCTCGGCGGCACTCGCCGAGGTCGAGGAGTTCCGCAGCGCGCAGGAACTGCACGACATGCTCAAGCACCGGGGCGACTCGGTCGGGCTCACCACGGTTTACCGCACCCTCCAGTCCCTCGCCGACGCCGGCGAGGTCGACGTATTGCGTACCGACGACGGCGAGGCCGTCTACCGGCGCTGCCACAGTGACGACCACCACCACCATCTTGTCTGCCGCGTCTGCGGCAAGGCCGTGGAGGTCGAGGGCCCCGTGGTGGAGAAATGGGCCGCCTCGGTCGCGGCCGAGCACGGCTTCGTGAACGTGGGGCACACGGTGGAGATCTTCGGTACGTGCGGGGAGTGCGCGGCGGCGGGGTAGTCGTCGTCGGACGTTGTGGTTGCGGTGCCGTTGTGCTGCGCCGAACCCGGTCCGTTGTGGTTACGCGCCGTTGCGGCGCGAAGAATTGCCGACCTTCGCGGCTCAGTTGCTCCGCGCCGAGATGCGTGCCTCCACGCCGTCCAGGATCGTGGTCAGGCCGAAGGTGAAGTCGCCGGTGCCTTCCGAGTCGTCGTCCGGGGGGCCGTCGGCCAGCTCGCCAGAGGCGAGGAGTTCGCGGATGGCGGGGAAGTCGCCGGTGGCCGTGAGGTCGGTCAGCAGCTTCCAGTAGCGCTTGTGCGCGTCCTCCCAGTCGGAGCCGTTCGACCGGCTCGCCTCGTCGATGTCCGCGAGGAGGGCGACGTTGCTGCGGGTGTAGCCGCTGAGGGTGATCAGGACGCCGAGCTTCTCCTCGGCGTCCAGCCCGGTGTCCCGCAGACAGGCCAGTGCCTGCTCCATCCACTCCACCCCGTGCGGGGACAGCGGTGGGGTGCCGATGGGAATGCGGACGATCCACAAGTGGCGCCGTAGAACGGCATGGTAGGCGCGGGCCCAGTGCTCGATACCGGGACGCCAGCCCTCCTCCGCCGGTGGGCCCGGCACGGGGGCGCCGATGGCCGCGTCCTCCATCAGGATCAGCAGGTCGTCCTTGCCCGTGACGTAGCGGTAGAGCGCCATGGTCGAGACGCCGATCTCGGAGGCGACGCGGCTCATCGAGAGCGCGCCGAGCCCCTCGGCGTCGGCGATGTCGATGCCGGCGGCGACGATCCGCCGTACGTCCAGCCCGCGTGCCGGGCCCTTGCCGGGCCGCTCCTTGAGGCCCCAGGCGGCGGCCACGCCTGCCGGGAGAACGCTGGGTGACTGCTGCCGGCTCTTCGCCATCGTTCGCCGTTCCGCCCTTCGGGTTGCCCTTCACCGCTTGAGGCGTGTATAGCATACGCAGTAAAGTTTATGGCATACGCAGTAGCGCGTATCGGATACACAGAAGAGGGGGGACGTGCCATGTACCCAGCACCAGAGGCGAGTTGGGCGGTCGAGACGCACGGGCTGAGCAAGGCGTACGGCTCCGTACAGGTGCTCCAAGGGCTCGATCTGCGGGTGCGGCGCGGCAGCGTCTTCGCACTGCTCGGACCGAACGGGGCGGGCAAGACCACCACCGTCCGCATCCTGGCGACGCTCACCGACGCCGACGCGGGGCAGGCCACCGTGGCCGGGCACGATGTGCTCACAGCCCGGTCCCGGGCGCGCCGCGCCATCAGCCTCACCGGACAGTACGCGGCGCTCGACGAGGAGCAGACGGGGCTGGAGAACCTGCGGATGATGGCGCGGCTGCGCGGCCACTCCCGCGCTGCGGCACGCCACCGCGCGGACGGACTGCTGGAGCGCTTCGCGCTCACCGAGGCGGGGTGCCGCCGGGTGTCGACGTACTCGGGCGGGATGCGGCGCAGGCTGGACATCGCGGCCGGATTGGTCGGCGACCCGGAGGTGGTCTTCCTGGACGAGCCGACGACGGGCCTCGACCCGCGCAGCCGCCGCACGATGTGGGAGACGGTCGGCTCACTGACCCAGGCAGGCGTGACCGTCTTTCTGACCACGCAGTATCTGGAGGAGGCCGACCAGTTGGCCGACCAGGTGGCCGTGCTGGACGGGGGCCGGGTCATCGCCCAGGGCACGCCGGAGGAGCTGAAGAAGACGGTCACGGCCCAGCGTCTCGATCTGACGATGGCCGGGCGCGAGGCATACGCGGAGCTGGCGGTCCGGCTCGGCGGGAGGGTGCTGCACCAGACTCCGGAGGAGCTGGTGCTGGGAGTGGCGACCGATGGCAGCGCGGCCCATGTGCGGGCGCTGCTGGACGAGTTGGATCCCACGCGCGAGCACGTCGCGCGCTTCGCACTGCACAGCGCCACCCTCGACGACGTCTTCCTGGAGCTGACCCATGAGTGATTGCGCGGCTTACACAGTGCTGGCGGGCCGCTCCGTCCGGCTGACCCGGCGCAACACGGACGCGGTGATCACGGCTCTGGTGCTGCCGGTGCTGCTGATGCTGGTGTTTGTCTACTTCTTCGGCGGCGCCATCGAGACGAGCACCGGGAAGTACGTGACCTATGTGGCGCCCGGCGTGCTGATCCTGTGCGCGGGGTACGGCGCGTCGATGACGGCGACCACCGTCTCGAACGACATGACGGGCGGCATCATCGACCGCTTCCGCTCGATGGACACCAGCCCCACCGCCGTGCTGACCGGCCATGTCGCGGCAAGCGTGGCACGGAACCTGGCAGCCACGACGGCAGTGCTGGCCGTCGCGTTCGCGATCGGGTTCCGGCCGCAGGCGGACGTGGTGGGCTGGCTGGCGGCGATCGGCATCCTGCTGCTCTACATCACCACGCTCTCCTGGCTGGGCGCCGCGGCAGGGCTGCTGGCCAAGACCCCGGAGGCGGCGGGCGGGTTCACCTTCGGCATGCTCTTCCTGCCGTACCCCAGCAGCGCGTTCGTACCGATCGACACCATGCCGGACTGGCTGCACGGCTTCGCCGACAACCAGCCGGTGACCCCCGTGATCGAGTCTCTGCGCGGGCTGCTGCTGGACCAGCCCGCCGGCAACAGCCCCTGGCTGGCCCTCGTCTGGTGCCTGGGGCTGCTGGCGGTGACGCTGCCGTTGTGCGCTGTGCTGTTCCGGCGGCGCACCGGCTGACCGCGCCGGTCAACGGTGTTACGGGGTGAGGGTCGCCGGGTCGGAGGTCCAGTAGCGGCGGCCGAGACTGATCAGCCGGAGCTGGCGGCGGGCCGTGCGGGCCACGACGTCCTCCGGCGGGCCCTCACCCTGGGCCGCCTCCAGGAACGCGGAGGCGGTCATCACCATGTGGTCGACGTAGATCTCACCCAGCATGCGCAGGTCCTCAGCGCTCCAGCCCTGGGAGACCTCGTCGCGGGCGAGCGCCTCGGCCACCTCCTCGGCGAACCGGTCGAGCTGGGCGCCGATGGCGACGCGTACGGCGGCCACCCCGCCGTGCCGTTCGCGGCATACGAAGCGGATGTGCTCGGGGTGTTCGTGCACGAAGCGGGCGATGGCGTCGACGAGGTGGTCGATACGCTCACCGTCCTCGGTGCGCTCGGTCAGCCCGGCCTGTATCACCGCGTGCAGGCTGCCCAGCGACTCCTCGACCAGGGCGACTCCCAGGTCGCTCACGTCCCGGAAGTGCCGGTAGAAGGCCGCGGGCGAGATGCCCACGGCGCGGGTGATCTCGCGCAGGCCGATGCTGCTGAGGCTCTGCTCCTCCAGCAGAGCCAGTCCGGCGTCCAGCAGTGCGCGCCGCGTCCGGGCCTTCTGGAGGTCCCGTTGCGAGTGCGCTGTCGAGTGGGGGGTGCTGCTCATGGTCTCAGTAAACAGATGTGCGCCGAGCCCTGCAATGCTGTAGTCTCGAACTCAGTGAACAGTTGTAACAACAACTGTTCACTGAACATTCAAGCTCACGACGACCGCTCACACACAGCGAGTTGGGAGAGAGGAACAGATGATCTTCCTCGTCGCAGCGTTCCTCCTGCTGGGCGTACTGGTGGGCCCGCCGGCCCAACTGCCGCCCCCGGTGACTCTCTCGGCAGCCGCGGTCATCGCCGCCTGGCTGCTGGTCTTCACCATCCGCGAGCGCACCCGCCGCAACCGGCAGAGGAGCTGACCATGAGCACCGTGCTGCTCCGCAAGGGCCGTACCCGGACGGGGGACGCCGACGACATGGCCGTGGCCTCATTCGTCATGGGTCTGGTCGGGCTGCTGGTCTTCAACATCATCCTCGGCCCCTGCGCCCTGGTGCTGGGCGGACTGGCCCTCACCCGCGGCACCACCCGGCGCGGCCGCGCCCTGCTGGGTACCGCCCTGGGCGCCGCCGACCTGATCGTGCTGGCCGTACTGGTCACCGCGAACGGCACGGTCTCCTGGAGCTTCGGGGGCTGACGCCACTACGCGCCCTTGGCGGTGCCCTTTTCGTTCTCGTCGTTCCGCGCACCGCCGAAGCGGCGGTCGCGGCGGGCGTACTCCAGGCAGGCCGCCCACAGATCGCGGCGGTCGAAGTCCGGCCACAGCACGTCCTGGTAGACCATCTCCGCGTAAGCGCTCTGCCAGATCAGGTAGTTGGACGTTCGCTGCTCGCCCGAGGGGCGCAGGAAGAGGTCCACGTCCGGCATGTCGCGGTAGTACAGATACTTCGCGAAGGTCTTCTCGTTGACCTTGGCCGGATCCAGCCGGCCCGCGGCCACGTCCTCGGCGACACCACGCGCCGCGTCCGCGATCTCGGCACGGCCGCCGTAATTGACGCAGAAGTACAGCGTCATCGCATCGTTGTTCTTCGTCTGCTCCTGGGCGACCTGGAGTTCCTGCACGACGGACTTCCACAGCTTGGGCATCCGGCCCACCCAGCGGATGCGAATCCCCAGCGCGTCCATCTCGTCCCGGCGGCGGCGGATCACGTCCCGGTTGAAGTTCATCAGGAAGCGCACCTCTTCGGGCGAGCGCTTCCAGTTCTCGGTCGAGAAGGCGTACAGCGACAGGTTCTTCACGCCCATCTCGATGCAACCCTTGAGCACGTCCATGACGACGCCCTCACCGACCTTGTGGCCCTCCGTGCGCGGCAGCCCCCGCTGCTTGGCCCACCGGCCGTTGCCGTCCATGACGACCGCCACATGGTTGGGGACCAGCTCGCCCGGGATCTTGGGCGGCCGGGCACCGGAAGGGTGCGGTTCGGGCCTCGCGTACTCGCGCTGCTGCGACCAGGACAGCATTCCGCGGCGTGCCATTCGGTACTCATCTCCAGCGGGCGGGACTCGGGGGCAGTGCTGACCCGCCCGAGCCTAGCCGCTCCTGGCCGCCTGCCGCCTGCCGGACGTAGCGCAGGGAGCGCAGCCCGCGCTCCAGGTGCCAGTGCAGATACGCCGAGACCAGACCCGAGCCCTCCCGGCAGTGCCGGGGCTCGGCGGCGTCCGCCGTCTCCCAGTCGCCGGTCAGCAGCGCGCCCAGCAGCCGCAGCGCCTCCGGGGAGGGTACGACGCTGCCCGGCACCCGGCAGTCGGCACACACCACGCCGCCCGACGCCACGGAGAAGAACCGGTTCGGCCCCGGCAGCCCGCACTTGGCGCAGTCCGCGAAGCTGGGCGCGTAACCGCCCATCGCGAGGGAGCGCAGCAGAAAGGCGTCCAGCACCAGACCCGCACCGTGCTCGCCCGACGCGAGGGTGCGCAGTCCGCCGACCAGCAGCAGATACTGCTGCACGTTCGGCTCGCCCTCGTGGTCGGTGAACCGCTCGGCGGTCTCCAGCATCGCCGTCCCCGCGGTGTAGCGGTCGTAGTCCGCGACGATGCCCTGGCCGTACGGGGCGATCGTTTCCGTCTGCGTACAGAGGGGCAGGCCGCGCCCCACCAGCTCACTGCCCCGCGCGAAGAACTGCACATCGACATGGCTGAACGGCTCCAGCCGCGCCCCGAACTTCGACTTCGTCCGCCGCACCCCTCGCGCCACAGCCCGCACCCGCCCGTGCCCCCGCGTGAGCAACGTGATGATGCGGTCGGCTTCGCCGAGCTTCTGGGTTCGCAAGACGATGCCGTCGTCGCGGAACAGGGTCATGGACGCATTGTCCCGCACGGGTCCCCGCGCCCCGAAGGGGCGCGGGGAACTGCGCGAGCGACCACGAACCACCCGCAGCCGACGGACGTCAGGCAGGGGCACCCCCCGGGGTGATGAGGGCGGACTCATAGGCGACGATCACCAACTGTGCGCGGTCACGCACGGAGAGCTTGCCCATGATGCGGCTCACATGGGTCTTCGCGGTGAGTGGCGAGAGCGCAAGCGCCTCGGCGATCTCGGTGTTGTTGAGGCCGCGCCCGACGAGGGCGAGGACCTGGCGCTCGCGGGCCGAGAGAGCGGCCAGGGCCTCTGGATACGGCGTCCCCGGCACGTCTGGCGCCGGGGCGCGCAGCACGCGGGCGATCAGCCTGGCGGTCGGCCCCGGCGAGAGCAGCGCATCGCCCGCGGCGACGGTACGGATCGCGTCCAGCAGCTCGGCGGGGCGGGTGTCCTTGACCAGGAAGCCGGAGGCCCCGGCACGCAGTGCCTCCACCACGTGCTCGTCGGTGTCGTAGGTGGTCAGGACGAGGACTTTCACTCCGGCCAGGTCCTCCTCGGCGGCGATGTGCCGGGTGGCCTCGATGCCGTCGAGGTCGGGCATGCGGATGTCCATGACGACGAGGTCCGCGCGGGTGGCGCGGGCCAGCGCGACGGCTTCCCGGCCCGTCGCCGCCTCCCCCACCACGGTCATGTCCTCCGCGGAGGCGATGAGCATGGCGAACGCCGCCCGCACCAGCGTCTGATCGTCCGCGAGGACGATCCGGACCGGGCTGCTGCCGCCGGTGGCGTTGCGCGGGGTTTCCGTCATGACAGGGCCTCCCTCGGTGCTGCGGCGGATGCCGGTGGCGCGGCGGATGTCGGTGCTGCGGCGGACGGTCGGGCGGGTAGCAGGGCTGTCACGGCGAACCCGGGACGGGGAGCGCGGGGTCCGGCCTCAAGGGTGCCGCCGACGCTGCGGGCCCGCTCCCGCATCCCGGCGATACCGAACCCGCCGGGGCCGCTCGTCCCCTCCCCCTCATCCGCCGGTGCTGCGCCCCCGCCGTCGTCGACGACGCTGACCCGCAGCGCCCCGCCCACCGCCTCCACCTCGGCCCGTACGCAGACGGAGGCGCCAGCGTGCCGTACGGCGTTGGTCAGCGCCTCCTGAACGATGCGGTACGCGGCGGCGCCCACAGCGGGCGCGGGCGCCAGGGCGTGCGCCGAGTCGCGTACGGACAGCTCGACGTGCGCGCCCGCGTCGCAGGCGGCCCTGGCCAGGTCGGGCAGTCCGGACAGACCCGGCAGCGGCTCCATCCCGTCGGCGTCCCCGGCGCGCAGCACCTCCAGCGTGGTACGCAGTTCGGCCCGCGCGCCCTGGCAGGTGTCGGAGATGCCCTCCAGTGCCTTGGCGACCGCCTCCCGGTCGAGCCGTTCGGGGTCGGCGACCAGTACATGTGCGGCGACGGACGTCTGCACTCCGATCAAGGTGATGCTGTGCGCCAGCAGATCGTGCAGGTCGCGGGCGATGCGCAGACGCTCCTGCGCGACCCGGCGGGCCGCCTCCTCCTCGCGGGTGCGTTCGGCCCGCTCGGCGCGTTCCACGACAGCGGCGAGATAGTCCCGGTGGATCCGCACCGTCTCGCCGAACAGCACACACACCACGATCCACCCGGAGGAGCGCAACATGTCGCTCAGCTCGTGGGTCCGGCCGGTACTGCTCATCACCGTCACCATGAGGCCGACGATCGCGCACAGGGTGACCAGCGAGCGCAGCGGTGGCCCGGCGACGGCCATCGAGTAGAGCGCGACCAGCGCAGCGGGCACAGCGGCCGTATGGGAGAAGTCCTGCGCGTGGTACGGGCCGACGCACACCAGAATCCCGACGATGGTCAGCCACGGCGCCCGGCGGCGGAAGATCAACAGTGCGCCGGAGCAGGTCAGCAGCGCCCAGCCGAGCAATGTGGGGAAGCGCCCGCCGGCGGGCGAGGCGGTCAGCGCCATCGCGGTCTGCACGGCGCACATGACCACCGCGAGCACCACATCGCGCCGGGTGACGGGCGCTCCCCGCTGTTGCGGACGCAGGGAGCGCTGCACGAGGGTGTTCACCGGATTCCGGGGCAGCTGCACAGCCCCAATCCTGCGGTACGGGCCACGGGTTGCGGCAGCGGGGTGTGCCCGTCACTCACGATGTATGCCCTCGCCCTCGCCCGCCGTGCGGAACAGCCGGCCCGGCCACCACATCCACCGCTTCAGCAACAGACTGGCGGAGGTGACCAGATACGTGCGCACCAGGAAGGTGTCCAGCAGCACGCCCACCGCGATGACCAGACCCAGCTGAGCCATCAGCACCATCGGCAGCGTCGCCAGCACACAGAACGTGGCGGCCAGCACGATGCCAGCCGAGGCGATCACCCCGCCCGTGGTGCGCAGCGCGACGAGTGCGGCATCGGTGACGGGCACCCCGCGCAGCGACTCCTCGCGGGTGCGGTGCATCAGGAAGATGCCGTAGTCGACGCCGAGTGCGACGAGGAAGACGAAGGTCATCAGCGGGATGCCCGGATCCAGCCCTGCGAAGCCCAGCACCGGCTCGAAGGCCAGCCCGCCCAGCCCCAGCGCGGCCCCCCAGGAGGCGACGACGGCGACCGTCAGGATGAGCGGCGCCACCAGGCTGCGCAGCAGCGCGATCAGGATGACCAGCACCGCCACCAGCACCAGCGGTATCACTCGCATACGGTCGTCCGCGTTGGTCTCCTGCAGGTCCAGCTGCTGGGCGCTGGGCCCGCCGACCATGGCCTCGGCCCCGGCCGGCGCGTCCAGTTCGCCGCGCAGCTGCCGGATGGTGGCCTTCTCCCCCGCCGACTCCGGCTTGTCCTTCGCATACGCGGAGAACTCCGTCCAGCCGCCACCGCTGCGCCCCTTCTCGACCCGTACGACGCCGTCCGTGCCGCGTACCGTCCGCTCGACGTCCCCGGCCGCGCTGCTGCGGGCCAGCACCGTGACCGGCTGGCTGCTGCTTTCGGGGAACGCCTGCTGCACCGTCTCCTGCGCGGAGACCGACTCGGGCTTCTCCGTGAAGGTGTCCTGCTCGCGCAGATCGCCCGGCATCGCGAAGGAGCCGAGACAGAGCGCACCGAGCAGCAGCGCGCCGCCCACCAGGACGGTGACCGGGCGGCGCCCCGCCGAGCTGCCCATCAAGGTGAACAGGGTGCGGCGGAGCTGCGGCTTGCTGCCGTACGCGGGAATCAGCGGCCAGAACAGCCGCCGCCCGAGCAGTACGAGCAGCGCGGGGAGCAGTGTCATCATCGCGGCGAGCGCACAGACGACCCCGACGGCGCCTACCGGGCCCAGCGCGTTGACGCTGTTCATGTCCGCCGCCAGCAGGCACAGCAGCCCCGCCGCGACCGTGCCGGACGAGGCGAGCACCGCGGGCCCGCAGCCGCGCAGCGCGGCGGTCATCGCGTCGAACGGCCGCTCGTGGGTCCGCAGTTCGTCGCGGTAGCGCGACACCAGCAGGAGGGCGTAGTCGGTACCGGCGCCGAAGATGAGCACCGTCATCACCGAGGTGTTCATGGTGGTGGCCGTCAGATCGAACGCCTGCACAAGCCCGTAGACGAGCGCCCGGGCAGCCAGCGCCGCCACCCCGACCACCAGCAACGGGACCAGCCACAGCACCGGGCTGCGGTAGGTGAGGATCAGCAGCAGTGCGACGACCACCGCCGTCCCCAGCATCAGCGTCCCGTCGACGGACTCGAAGATCTCACTGCTGTCCGCCGCCATCGCCCCGGGACCGCCCAGCTCGACGGTCAGCCCGTGCGGCGGATCGGCGCTCCCGTCCCGGATGATCCGGTCCCGGATGTGGTGCACCGCCTTGTCCCGTACGTCCTCGTCCCCCATCCCCGTGAGGGAGAACGCGGTGAGGAGGGTCTTCCCGTCCTTCGCGGGGACGGTGCGCGGGAGGACGCCGTTCTTCTCACCCGCGAGGGCGTAGGTGGTGGCGATCTTGCGCGCCTGGTTTCGGGCCAGCTCCCGGTCCGCAGCCGTCAGCCCGCCGTCGCGGTGGTGTACGAGCAGCAGCGCGCTGGTGCCGCCACCGGGCAGTTGCTCCACCAGGTGCTGCACGCGAGTGGAGTCGGCGCCGCCGGGCAGGTAGTCGGTGGGCTTGTCGCGGGTGACGTCCATGAGTTTCCCCGCGAACGGTACGGCCAGCGCGAGGACGACGACCCACAGTGCTATGACGGCCCACGGAACGGCGCGGGGCCGTCTGTTCTCGGGAGCTCGGCCCCCGGGTGGCGGCGTGGGCGTGGCCGCCCTCTCGGTCACTTCGGTCGCGGGTCCCATCCGGGCCCCCTTCTCGGTCTGTTGCGTCGGGATTGCTGACTCCCGACCAGGCTCCCGGCCCTCCGCGCCCCGATCGTCGCCCCAGCGACCGAACCCCCCACTACACCCCCGGTCGTCCCGGGGCACCCGTTACTCCCCCGGATGTACTCCCCGCTGATCCCGCCGCAGTGCTCTCTCCTCGCCCAACCTCCGGCCGCGGAGGCGGGGTCAGCGGCGGTTGCCTCGCAGGGCGTGACGCAGCCAGTGGAAGGAGTCCTTCGGGGTGCGCTCCAGGGTCGTGTAGTCCACATGGACGAGGCCGAAGCGCTGGGTGCAGCCCTCGGCCCATTCGAAGTTGTCCAGCAAGGACCACACGAAGTAGCCGCGTACGTCGGCCCCTTCGGCGAGGGCCGCGTGCAGCGCACGCAGGTGCGCGTCGAGGAAGGCGATGCGGCGGGTGTCCTCGGTCCGCTCCGGATAGGCACAGCCGTTCTCGGTGATCACGACGGGCGGCAGCCGCTCGCCGTACCGTTCGCGCAGCGTGCGCAGTGTCTCCGTAAGCCCTTCGGGGACGACGGCCCAGCCGGATCCGGTCCGTTCCCGGTCCGGCATCCGGTGCAGGGCGAAGGGGAGTTCGGCGGGAATGTCGATGCCCGCGAAGTCACCGGCTGAGCCGTCCGCGCCGACCAGGGTGGGTTGGTAGTAGTTGACGCCGTACCAGTCGAGCGGCTCGCTGATCAGCTTGAGGTCCTCGTCGACGGGCCCCGGCAGCAGCGCGGCCAACCCAGGGTCGGGGTACCGCCCCAGCAGCAACGGATCGGCGAACAGCCGGTTGCTGAGGGTGTCGTAGAAGTCCGCGGCGCCGGTGTCCGCGGCGCTGTCGGACAGCGGCTGGACGGGACCGTGCGAGTTGGCGATGCCGATGGAGCAGGCGCCGTGGGCCCGCAGCGCGCGGACCGCCAGTCCGTGCCCGAGCAACTGGTGGTGCGCGGCGGGCAGCGCGTCGAACAGCAGCCGTTCGCCGGGTGCGTGCACGCCGAGTCCGTAGCCGAGGAGGGTCAGCTCGGCGGGTTCGTTGAGCGTGATCCAGTGCGCGACGCGGTCCCCGAGGCGGGCGGCGACCACCTCGGCGTAGTCGGCGAACCGCTGCGCCGTCTCCCGCCGCAGCCAGCCGCCGCCCTCCTCCAGCGCGAGCGGGGTGTCCCAGTGGAAGAGGGTGGGCGCCGGCCGGATACCGGCTTCGCACAGCGCGTCGACGAGCCGGTCGTAGAAGTCGAGCCCCGGCCCGTTGACCCGCCCGCTGCCGGAGGGCAGGACGCGGGGCCAGGAGATCGAGAACCGGTAGGCACCGACGCCGAGTTCGCGCAGCAGCGCGATGTCCTCGGGCCAGCGGTGGTAGTGGTCGGTGGCGACGGTGGCGTCGCTGCCGTCCTTGATCCGGCCGGGTTCACGGACGAAGGCGTCCCAGGCCGACGGTCCGCGCCCGTCCTCCGCCGGCGCGCCCTCGATCTGGAACGCGGAGGTCGATACGCCCCACAGGAAGCCGTCGGGGAAGGCGGGCAACGGCTGCTGGCTCGTCATGCCAGGGGAGCCCACCAGCGTGCCGACCAGGAGTCAATACCCGTGCGTAACCTGGAAGTCCGAACGAGCGTAACCGGTGAGTCCGAACGACGGTGACGGGCCGTCAGGAAGGCGTACGGGCCTGGGCCAGCAGCCGGTCCACGTCCGCGGCCCCGAGCTCCAGCGCCCGCCCGATGGTGGCCAGCACCTCGCGCTCGGCCGCGCAGTACACCCCGTCGGCCAGCGCGATCCGCGCTCCTTGCAGCAACAGGCTTTCACGGCCGGGCACGGCCAGCTGCGGGGTGAGCGGGGCGAGCACCTCGTGCAGCTCGATCTCCAGGGAGATCCTGCCGCGGCCGTGCTGTCTGCTCTCCGCGGTGAGCACCGCGAGCAGCGCGGTCAACTCCTCCTCGGTGCAGCCGGGAAAGCCCGCGGCCCGTACGGTCTCCGCGGCCGTCTCGCGCGCCGCCCGTGCGTCCGAGCCGCCGGCGGCCAGCACGGCGAGCGCCACACTGTGCACCGCCTCGCGCAGCATGGTGGCGAGGCGCCCGGTGGTGGGCCGGTCGAGGGTGTCGGCGCCGAAGTGGCCCCGGCAGGCGACGCATTCGACGACGGGCCCCGCGACGCCGCGCGGGATCAGCGGGAGGCCCAGAACGACGAACCGGCGCCGGCCCGTGCGCCTGCGGTAGCGACGGTCACCTCCGCAGCCGGGGCAGAAGAAGTCGCCGTCGTCGAGGGTGCGCCAGCTCGTGCGGACCCCTGCGAGACGTACACGGAAGGGTCGTTGGCGCATGACCTCGCACCTCCATCACGATTCGGCAACGCCGCCGGGTGACGTGATATTAACCACAGCCGAGCGCCGGAGACAGCCCCTGGAGCCGTTTTCGGCCGTGCCGGTCACGTTCGGCACCCGCAGCTCCGCCATAAGAGGGGTGGTGCCGGGTCCGCTCCCGTACGGAAACGGACCCGGCACCCCCAACGCGAGGGCGGGCCCCGGGAGATGGGGCCCGGGTGCTCAGCGGTAGGCGCGGTTCACGGCGGAGACGGCGGCCTTGATGGAGGCTCGCACGATGTTGGCGTCGATGCCCACCCCCCACAGGACCTGGCCGCCGATGGCGCACTCGATGTAGGCGGCGGCCTGGGCGCCGACGCCCTCGCTCATGGTGTGCTCCACATAGTCGAGCAGCCGTACGTCCACGTCGATGGCGTGCAGGGCGTCGAAGAAGGCGGCCAGCGGGCCGTTGCCGGTGCCGCTCAGCACCACGGGCTCGCCGTCCACCACGGCCTCGACGGTCAGTGCGTCGGCGCCCTCGCTGGTGGTGGAGGTCTGCGCGCCGCGCAGCGCGATGCGGCCCCAGCTCTTCTCGGGGGTCGGCAGGTACTCGTCCTGGAAGGCCGCCCAGATGTCGGCGGGCGTCACCTCGCCGCCCTCGGTGTCGGTCTTCTCCTGGATGATCTTGGAGAACTCCACCTGCATCCGGCGCGGCAGATCCAGGCTGTGCTCACCCTTGAGGACGTAGGCGATACCGCCCTTGCCGGACTGCGAGTTGACGCGGATGACGGCCTCGTAGGAGCGGCCCACGTCCTTGGGGTCGATGGGCAGGTACGGAACGGCCCACTCGATCTCGTCCACGCTCTTGCCGGCCTCGGCCGCGCGGGCCTCCATGGCGTCGAAGCCCTTCTTGATGGCGTCCTGGTGGGAGCCGGAGAAGGCGGTGTAGACCAGGTCGCCCACGTACGGGTGGCGCGGGTGGACCTCCATCTGGTTGCAGTACTCGTAGGTACGCCGGATCTCGTCGATCTGCGAGAAGTCGATCATCGGGTCGACGCCCTGGCTGAACAGGTTCATGCCCAGCGTCACCAGGTCGACGTTGCCGGTGCGCTCGCCCTGGCCGAACAGACAGCCCTCGACGCGGTCGGCGCCCGCCATCACGGCCAGCTCGGCGGCGGCGACGGCGGTGCCGCGGTCGTTGTGCGGGTGCACGGACAGGCACACGTGCTCGCGGCGGGAGAGGTGGCGGCCCATCCACTCGAAACGGTCGGCGTGCGTGCTGGGCGTGGAGCGCTCGACGGTGGCGGGCAGGTTCAGGATGATCTCGCGGCCGTCCTCGGGCTGCCAAACATCCATGACGCCCTCGCAGACCTCCAGCGCGAAGTCCAGCTCGGTGTCGGTGAAGATCTCCGGGCTGTACTGGTAGCCGAAGACGGTGCGGTCGTCCAGCAGCTTCTCGGCGTACTCCATCACCAGCCGGGTGCCGTCCACGGCGATCTGCTTGACCTGGTCGCGGGTGCCGCGGAAGACGACCTCGCGGAAGACCGGAGCCGTGGCGTTGTACAGGTGGACCGTGGCGTGGTGGGCGCCCTTCAGCGACTCGACGGTCCGCTCGATCAGCTCCTCGCGGGCCTGGGTGAGGACGGAGATCGTCACGTCCTCGGGGATCGCGTCCTCCTCGATGATGGAGCGCACGAAGTCGAAGTCGGTCTGGCCGGAGGAGGGGAAGCCGACCTCGATCTCCTTGTAGCCCATCCGGACCAGCAGATCGAACATCTCCCGTTTACGGGCCGGGGACATCGGGTCGATCAGCGCCTGGTTGCCGTCCCGCAGATCGGTCGACAGCCAGCGCGGGGCCTTGGTGATCCGGTTGCCGGGCCAGGTGCGGTCGGGCAGGTCGACGGCCTCGTACTGTCCGTACCTGTGGACCGGCATGCCGGAGGGGCGCTGGCGTACGGAGGCGGCGGTGAGCGGAGTGGCGCGGCCGATGGGTGCCTGGGTCGGGCGGGCAGAGCTGGCCGGCTGCTGAGATGTCATGGCGTTCAGGCTCCTGAGAGGTGGCTGTTCCAAGACCGACGACAGCACTGAACTCCGCGGGGAGGGGGTCGGCCTTGCGGTGGCTACAGACCCTCGCCGCGGCAGCTAAGAAGAAGCAGCCCGAAACGCATGATGTTGGCAGCATAGCCGAGCCCTGCTGTGCAGCCAGTGGCGTATCACCATGCGGGATGTCGGCGGGATGTCGGCGAAAAGGACATCCCGCCGCCCCGTTCAACACCGTTTTGTGCGAATCATGGCCGCTACCGGTGACAGCTCGGTAACCCAGTGCCACATTGCTTTCTATGAACGCACACCGCGCGCACTCACCGCAGGCCCATCCCGTCTTCTGCACGATCGTGCCTCCGCACCTTCTCGACCAGGTATCCAGGCACAGCGACGACGTCCTCTCCAGGCCGGCCCGGCGCACCCTGGAGCGGGACGCGACCCAGCGCACCCGGCGCCGGATCACCACGGTGCGTCACGGCCTCCTCGCGGCAGCACCGGCTGCGCCGGACGTCGACGCTGCGGACCGCAAGCCGCAGCGCACCATCTCCGACGCGGAGAACAAGGAGCAGCTGCCCGGCAAGACGGTCCGCGAGGAGGGTTCCGAGCCCGTCCAGGACGCCTCGGTCAACCGCGCGTACGCGGGTCTGGGCGCCACCTTCGAGCTGTTTCTGAGCGTCTACGACCGCTACTCGATCGACGGCGCGGGGCTGCCCCTGGACGCGACCGTGCACTACGGCGAGGAGTACGGCAACGCCTTCTGGGACGGCGAACGCATGGTGTTCGGCGACGGTGACGGCGAGCTCTTCCGCGACTTCACGCTGCCGGTCGAGGTCATCGGCCACGAGCTGACCCACGGCGTGACGCAGTACACGGCCAATCTGGAGTACTTCGGCCAGTCCGGAGCGCTCAACGAGTCGGTCTCCGACGTCTTCGGCTCGCTGATCAAGCAGCACGGCCTGGGCCAGAGCGCACAGGAGGCAGACTGGCTGATCGGCTCCGGACTGTTCACCGACCGGGTGGAGGGCGAGGCCCTGCGCTCGATGAAGGCGCCCGGCACGGCCTACGACGACGACGTGCTCGGCAAGGACCCGCAGCCGGCGACGATGGAGGACTACGTAGAGACCGGCACCGACAACGGTGGGGTGCACATCAATTCCGGCATCCCCAACCACGCCTTCTACAAGCTCGCCGTGGATCTGGGCGGCAACGCCTGGGAACGCGCGGGCCAGATCTGGTACGACACCCTCACCGGTGGCTCGCTCCAGCCGGACACGGACTTCGCGGCCTTCGCCGCGGCGACCACCGAGACCGCCAAGTCCCGCTACGGCGACGGCAGCGACGAACACGAGGCGGTACGCAAGTGCTGGTCCGAGGTGGGTGTGACCACGGAGTGACGACTCGCTGACGCCGTCGGCCCGAAGCAGCCTTTCCGGCACTTAACGTGCGGCCGGACGGCCGGGAAGATGGACGTATGCGTATCACTGTCATTCGCACGGGTGGCTTCGGCGGGCTCTCCCGCCGGGCCACCCTCGACACCGCGGGCCGACCCGACGCCGAGGAGCTCGCGCACCTGGCCGACCAGGCGGTGCGCGAGGGCCTCAGCGAGGCGCCGATGGGCGTGCCCGACGGATTCCACTACGAGGTGAGCATCGAGAGCGGCTCCGCCGGCCACCGGCCGGGAGACGCCTCCAGGCCCGCCACCGCCCACTTCGCCGACCCCAAGCTCACCGAGGCCCAGTCGGCGCTGGTGAGAAAGGTGCTCAAGGAAGGAGCATGAGCGAGCCCTGCCCTGGTCCGTGCCTGATCAGGGCAGGTAGTACATGGGGTTGGGCAGCTTGACCTTCCGGTCGGCGTACCCGCCCTTCAGGTCGCTGTACTGGTCGCCGAAGTTGGCGAGGATGTCGTAGCCCTGGCCCTCGATGTGCTTGCGCGTGCCCGATTTGTACTCGACGGTCGTACAGTCGCTGCCGCAGTCGAGGTAGGGCGGCGGGTGCTCCTCGTTCTTGAGGAAGAAGCGGTCCTTGCCGACCGGGTTCTTGTAGCCGACCTTCTTGAGGTTCCGCACACTCCAGTCGCGCTGGTGCTCCTTGCGCCCGGTCACCAGAAACACCGTGATGCCCTTGCTGTGGGCCCAGTTGACGAGCTTCCGCATGCCGAAGACCGGGTCCATGTTCTTGGTGCGCAGGTACTCGTCCTGCGCCTGCGGCGTGAAGTGGTAGCCGATCTCGCGCTCGAAGTTGTAGGTGAGCAGCGTGGTGTCGTCCACGTCGAACACCACGGCGGGCTTGTTCCCCGAGCCGGCTGCGGAGCCGTGCCCGGAGTCGTACTTGCGCAGGTCGCGTTCGAGGTCCTTGCGAGCCTTCGCGGCAATGCTGCGGGTCTGCTTGGCGTAATTGCTGTGCGGTGAGGCGTAGTGCTCGCCGTCCGGGGTCTCGATGTCGCCGTAGTACGCCTCGATCTTGGTCTTCACCTGGTCGAGGTTGGGGATCTCCTTGTCGGTCCTGGGCGCCGCGTGGTCGGCCGTGGCCTGCCCGACCCCGAAGAAGGCCGTACCCGCGACGGCGGCGACGGCCACAAGGGGCAGAACTGAACGGAGAGAACGGGGCATTGCGCGGCTCCTCGCGGCAGTTGGCAGTTGGCAGGGGCATGAGAGCCCGGTGAAGTTCCCGGGGAACGTAGCAGCGCACTCAACCGGTCATCTACGCGCGGAGATTCAACGATGTGTAAAACCTGCGCGGCTGCGACGGCGTCGCAGCCAGGGCGGGTGGCCGAGTCGGAGTGTTAGCACTCTGAGTGTTGTGTTGATTACGTCATGCCGGGCAGCCGGACGCTCCTCTTACGGCCACCTCTTCGGCCTCTCCCGCCTCGCCCACCTCTCCCACGCCGGGGTTCCGCGCGGGGGCGCGCCCTTGCGCGAGCACCGGCCGCGTTCCGGAAGCACTATGGTCGGTGGCACGCCGCACGGTCGGTGAAATTTCCCCGGCCTCCGGCCGGAGGCCGGGGCGGACGGGGACAGCGAGTCGACGGTCTACGGGGAAGGCACGGTGAGCACGGTGAGCACGCGCAGGACCCCCGAGGCCGGTCCTCCCGCAGCCCCCGGCCGGGGGGATCACCAGCCCGGCCGGCCTGGAGGCGGTTCCGTACATCCCCCGCGCCACGGGCACCCGGCGCCCTGCCCGCACCCCACCCGCGCGCACCCGCGGCAGCCGCACCGCGCCGCGCTCTCCCGCCCGCTGTTCGACCCGCTGGCAGCGGTCCGCGTACCGGGCGACCCGCGCTGGGACGTCTATCTGACCGGCACCGTCTTCCTCGACATCATCTTCACCGGGCTCGACTCGGCTCCCGTACGCGGCACCGAGTCCTGGGCCCGCGGCATGGGTTCCTCGCCCGGCGGCATCGCCAACATGGCCACCGCGCTCGCCCGGCTCGGCCTGCGCACATCGCTCGCCGCCGCGTTCGGCGACGACATGTACGGCGACTACTGCCGTGAGGAGTTGGAGTCGGGCGAGGGCATCGACCTCTCCCTCTCGCACACCGTCCCCGGCTGGCACTCGCCCGTCACCGTCTCGATGGCGTACGAGGGCGAACGCACGATGATCTCGCACGGGCACGAGGCACCGCCCAAGAACGCGGCCACCGCCTACGACCCGGACGCGCCCGAATGCCCGCCCCCGGCCACCGCGTGCGTCTCCTCGCTGGTACCGGGGCGCCCCCAGGAGTGGATCGCGACGGCCGCGCGGCGCGGCAGCCGCATCTTCGCCGACGTCGGCTGGGACGAGACCGGTCGCTGGGACCTCGCGGCGCTGGCCGAACTGCCCGACTGCGAGGCGTTCCTGCCCAACGCGGCCGAGGCGATGCGCTACACCCGCGCCGAGACCCCGCACGCCGCCGCGCACGCACTCGCCGAGCACGTACCGGTCGCCGTCGTGACCATGGGAGCGGACGGTGCGTACGCCGTGGACGCACGCACCGGGGAGACCGCGACCGTGCCGGGCATCTCCGTCGAGGCGCTGGACACCACGGGGGCGGGCGATGTGTTCGTCGCGGGCTTCGTGACCGGCAGCCTCGCCGGGTGGCCGCTGACCGACCGGCTCGCCTTCGCCGGGCTGACCGCCGCGCTGTCCGTCCAGGAGTTCGGCGGCTCCCTCTCGGCGCCCGGCTGGCCGGAGATCGCCGCCTGGTGGCGCGAGTTCGGCTCCAAGGGCTCCGGGTGCGCGCGGTACGCCTTTCTGGAGCGCATCCTCACCAACTGCGCCGCCTCGGCTCCCCCGCGCCGGGCGGTACCGACGTTGGGGTTCCGCCCCCCGGCGGGCTGACCTCGCGGGCGGCGGGGCTCGTCGTCCGGAGGCCGGGCGGGGTAAAGCTCGGGGCGTCGTAAAGTAAATAAACGGTAACTTTCCGTATATATATGCGCATGTCCGCGAAGAGGCTGTTCGCCCCTTTCGGTGGGTTCACTTCACTTGGCCTGCTCCTTCCCCTGAGCCTCGAAAGGACGCGCCATGCGCTACGGAAAAGCGCTGCGGGCGGAAGTTCGCTCCCCAGGAACCACCCCGCTCATCGGGGTCTACGACATGTACTCGGCGTCGATCGCCACCCAGCACTACGACGGGCTCTTCGTCTCCGGGTTCGGCTTTGCCGCCTCGCACTACGGGCTCCCGGACATCGGCTTCATCGCGTGGCCCGACATGGTGGGGTTCGTGAGCCGGCTGCGCCTGGCCTTCCCCGCCCAGCATCTGCTGGTCGACATCGACGACGGCTACGGGGACCCGGAGGCCGCCTGCCACGTCGTGCAGCATCTGGAGCGGATCGGCGCATCCGGAGTCGTCCTGGAGGACCAGAAACGCCCGCGCCGGTGCGGCCACGCCGACGGGAAGCTGGTGCTTCCCCTGGAGGAGTACCTCGAAAAGCTCCAGCTCGTGCTGGAGAGCAGGCGTGACCTGGTGGTCGTCGCCCGTACCGACGCCACGGAGGAGGCCGACGTCCTGCGCCGGGCCCAGGCACTGGCGGAGACCGACGCGGACGTCGTGCTGGTCGACGGGGTACGCAGCGTCGAGTGGATCAGCCGGGTCCGGGACGTCATCGGAGACAAGCCGTTGCTCTTCAACCAGCTCGCGGGCGGGAAGTCCCCCCGGCTCTCGCTGAGCGAACTGACGGAACTGGGGTGCCAGGTGGCGATCTACAGCACGCCCTGTCTGTTCGCCGCGCACTCCGCCATCGACACCGCGCTGAGCGAGCTCAAGGCGTCCGACGGACGCCTGCCCGAGTTCTCCGTCCCCGGATCGATCGGCGTACGGGCCTCCACGGAACTGCTGGAGAAGAACATCAGCAGGCACCACCCGCTCGCCTCCCAGCTCGTCTCCGGCTGAGTCCGCTCGCGGCTGCCCCTGTCCGCACCCGCAACCCCGTCCCCCCCCCGTCCGCACCGTTCACAAAATCAGTGAGCCGTGTCAGAGGGCCGTCGTACCCTGGGAGCCGTAGAGAACAACACCGCAGCGAGGGAGATGAGCAGGCCCCTGAGGCCGCCCATGACGCAGACAACCCCACCCCAGGCCGGATCCGGGCAGCAGACAGCCCGCTTCACCGTGCCACCCACGCACCCCATGGTGACGGTGCTGGGCTCCGGAGACTCTCTGCTGCGCGTGATCGAGGATGCGTTCCCCGGTACGGATATTCATGTCCGGGGCAACGAGATCAGCGCGACCGGTAACCCCGCGGAGGTCGCCCTCGTCCAGCGCCTTTTCGACGAGATGATGCTGGTGCTCCGCGCCGGCCAGCCGATGACGGAGGACGCGGTGGAGCGCTCGATCTCCATGCTGCGCGCGCAGGAGAACGGCACGGGTGCCGTCGACGAGACGCCCGCCGAGGTGCTCACCCAGAACATCCTCTCCAACCGAGGCCGCACGATCCGCCCCAAGACGCTCAACCAGAAGCGCTATGTGGACGCGATCGACAAGCACACGGTCGTCTTCGGCATCGGCCCGGCCGGCACCGGCAAGACGTATCTCGCGATGGCCAAGGCGGTGCAGGCGCTCCAGGCCAAGCAGGTCACACGCATCATCCTGACCCGGCCCGCGGTCGAGGCGGGCGAGCGGCTCGGCTATCTGCCCGGCACGCTCTACGAAAAGATCGACCCGTATCTGCGGCCGCTGTACGACGCGCTGCACGACATGCTCGACCCCGACTCGATCCCCCGTCTGATGGCGGCCGGGACGATCGAGGTGGCGCCGCTGGCGTATATGCGAGGCAGGACGCTGAACGACGCGTTCATCATCCTGGACGAGGCGCAGAACACGAACCCCGAGCAGATGAAGATGTTCCTCACCCGGCTCGGCTTCGACTCCAAGATCGTGATCACGGGCGATGTGACCCAGGTCGATCTGCCGGGCGGGACGAAGAGCGGGCTGCGCCAGGTGCGGGAGATCCTGGAGGGCGTCGAAGATGTCCACTTCTCGCTGCTGACCAGCACGGACGTGGTCCGGCACAAGCTGGTGGGCCGTATTGTCGACGCGTACGAACGCTACGACAACGACCAGCAGCAGACCGGTCCGGCCGAAGGCGACAGCGCGGGCGCGGGCGCGAACCGCGGCCACCGCAAGAGGAAGTAACCGGCACCCACCATGTCGATCGACGTGAACAACGAGTCCGGCCGCCAGGTCGACGAGGAGGCGGTGCTCGACATCGCCCGCTACTCACTGGCCCGGATGCGTATCCATCCGCTGTCGGAGCTTTCGGTGATCGCCGTCGATGCGGCCACCATGGAGCAGCTGCACCGGCAGTGGATGGAACTGCCGGGACCCACGGATGTGATGTCCTTCCCGATGGACGAGCTGCGCCCGCCCTCCCGGGACGAGGAGGAGCCCCCGCATGGCCTGCTCGGTGACATCGTGCTGTGTCCCGAGGTGGCCGAGAAGCAGGGCGCGGACGCTCCGACGAAGCACTCCATGGACGAGGAGCTGCAACTGCTCACCGTGCACGGAGTGCTGCACCTGCTGGGCTACGACCACGAGGAGCCCGGCGAGCGGGCCGAGATGTTCGGTCTCCAGTCCGCGATCGTCGACGGCTGGCGCGCCGAGCGCGGCCTGACCGGCCCCTCACCCGCCCCCACGACGACATCGTGAGCACTCCGCTCGTCGCCGCTGTCGTCCTGCTGGTGATCGTCGCGTGGCTGGCCGCCTGCGCGGAGGCCGGGCTGGCGCGTACGACCAGTTACCGGGCCGAGGAGGCGGTGCGCCAAGGGCGGCGCGGCGGCGCGAAGCTCGCGGCGGTCGCCGCCGAGCCGACCCGCTATCTCAACCTGGCCCTGCTGCTGCGGGTGGCCTGCGAGGTGGCGGCCGGTTCGCTGGTGACGTACGCCTGTCTGCGCGCCATCGACGGGACCTGGCAGGCGCTTGCCGTCGCGATAGGAGTGATGGTCTTCGTCTCCTATGTCGCCATCGGCGTCTCGCCCCGCACCATCGGCCGCCAGCACCCGCTGAACACGGCGACGGCCGCCTCGTACGTACTGCTACCGCTGGCCCGCATTCTGGGCCCGGTGCCGCAGCTGCTGATCCTGCTCGGTAACGCGCTCACCCCGGGTAAGGGCTTCCGCAAGGGACCGTTCGCCAGTGAGGCGGAGCTGCGCGCGATGGTGGACCTCGCGGAGCGGGAGTCGCTGATCGAGGCGGAGGAGCGGAAGATGGTGCACTCCGTCTTCCAGCTCGGCGACCGGCTGGTGCGCGAGGTGATGGTGCCGCGCACGGACCTGATCACGATCGAGCGGTTCAAGACGATCCGGCAGGCGCTGACGCTGGCGCTGCGCTCGGGTTTCTCGCGGATCCCGGTGGTCGGGGAGAGCGAGGACGACGTGGTGGGCGTCGTCTACCTCAAGGACCTGGCCCGGAAGGTGCACATCAGCCGGGACGCGGAGACCGAACTGGTCTCCACCGCGATGCGGCCCGCCACGTTCGTACCGGACACCAAGAACGCGGGCGATCTGCTGCGGGAGATGCAGAAGGACCGGATCCATGTCTCCGTGGTGATCGACGAGTACGGCGGCACGGCCGGGATCGTCACCATCGAGGACATCCTGGAGGAGATCGTCGGCGAGATCGCCGACGAGTACGACCGCGAACTGCCGCCGGTCGAGGAGCTGGGCGAGGGCCGCTACCGGGTCACCGCGCGGCTGGACATCGGCGATCTGGGCGAGCTGTTCGGGCTGACGGGGCTGGACGACGAGGACGTGGAGACGGTCGGCGGGCTGCTCGCCAAGTCGCTGGGCCGGGTGCCGATCGCCGGTGCCACCACCACGGTCGATGTGTCCGAGGACCGCTCCGACCCCACCCTGACGGGCCTTCGGCTGACCGCCGAGTCCCCGGCGGGCCGCCGGAACAAGATCGTGACGGTGCTCGTCGAGCCCGTACGGGAGCCGGTGCGCACGGACGGCGAGGAGAGCACGGCGCTCAGCGAGAGCTGACTCTCCGGCGGTTGATGCAGCAGAGGCGACCGTCCGGTGGCTGATACCCCAGACGCCGACCGTCCAGCGGCTGCTGCCGCAGAGGCCGACCGTCCGGCGGTTGTCATAGGCGGCACCTACGCTCAGAGCCATGACGCCTGAAGAGCTCAGAGCCTGCTGCCTGGAGCAGAACGGTGCGTGGGAGGACTTTCCCTTCCCCGGGAATCCAGGGCTCTCCACGTTCAAGATCAGGGAGAAGATCTTCGCCATCAGCGCCCTGGACGAGGCCCCGCTCCGGGTGAGCCTCAAGTGCGACCCGGAGATCGCGGTGCGGCTGCGCGAGTCACATCCGGCGGTGCAGCCGGGCTGGCACCTCAACAAGCGCCACTGGAACACGGTGTTCCTCGACGGGAGCCTCCCGGACCGGACCGTGCGGGAGATGATCGAGGACTCCTACGACCTGGTGGTCGCCGGGCTGCCCCGGTGGGAGCGGCTGCGGCTGGGCCAGAGCTGACGGCAGGGCCGCGCGCCGCCGTCCGCCACCTGTTCGGCGGTCGTCGGCTCGCGGTGCGGTGCTGCGGCTGGTGGGTTGAGTCAGAGGCCGTCCGAAAGGCGATCCCATGCGCGCTGCACGCTGCTCTCCCGTCGCCGGTGTCCTGGTCGCCGCCGCCTTGCTGACCCTGGCGGGCTGCGGCGGCGACGACGGTGTGAACTCCGGCAAGACCTCCTCGCCCTCGCCGCCGCCGTCGAAGCCCGGCGCCACCCCTACCGGTTCGCCCTCGAAAGTGACCGGGCCGCTCAGCGAACAGCAGGCCCGGGCCGCGCTGCTGGTGGAGGGCAACCTGCCCGCCGGGTGGCGGCACGCGGATCTGGACGACAGCACCGCGGCGGGGGACGCGCCCGACGATCTGAGCACCAAGGACCGCAACTGCAAGCAGCTGCTCGACGCGCTCGGCGGCGACGTGGACCGGCACGAGGCACGGACCGACGCCTCCCGAGACTACCGCAGGAGTGCGAACGGTCCGTACCTCTCCAGCGAGATCGCCTCCTACGACAAGGAGGAGGGCGACGGCTCGAAGCGGGCGCTGAGCACCTTCAAGAGCGTGCGCGCCAGTTGCAAGAAGTTCACCGCCGAGAACAACGCGGTCACCGTCGACTTCACCGTCTCCCCGCTGAAGGTCGAGCCCGGCGCGGACAGTGCGTGCGCCCGGCTGCGGGGTACCGCCAGGGGCGGCCCGGCCGATGGGAAGCAGCTCACCCTCGACCTTGTGCTGGCGCGGGTGAAGCAGTCAACGACGGGGCTGGCGCTGTTGTCCGTCGGCGACGGCGACAAGGCGCTGACCGCGCGGGTGGCGGGGGCCGCCGCCGAGCGGCTCAAGGATGTGACCGCCGGGCGCATCCCCTCGCCGACGGTGCCGCCGGAGGGCGACTAGCGCGTGCCCGGCATGGGGGGCTGCGCTTGCCCACCCTGCGCCCCTGGCGCAGACTGCCCAAGCACAGCAGGGGGACGCGCCCCGTAAGGGGCGCGGGGAACTGCGCGACCAGCCACAACGAAACCCGCAGCCCGCATACAACGGACGGGGCACCCCCTCCCCGACTAGCGCCGCTGCGCAGCAGGCCGGCGGCGGCCCAGGGTGAGGGCCACCAAGGTGCCGATGGCGAGCAGGACGAGGGTGTCGGCGCCGAGGCCGAGCTTGATCCCTCCGAGGGTGGCATCCGCGGCGGGGGTGCCACCGTCGCGCAGGACGCCCGCCCAGCCGACGGACAGGGCGCTCAGCAGCGGGATACCGAGGGCCAGGCCGAGCTGCATGGCGCTGGTGACCAGGGAGGTGGCGCGGCCCTGGTCGGCGTCGTCGAGGCCGGAGGTGGCGGTGACGCCGTAGGTGACGACGGCCACCAGGTGCAGTCCGCTGGCCAGCGAGACGGCGACCACGACCAGCCACAGCCCGCTCTCGACGCCCAGGCCCAGCAGCGCCGCCGTCAGCACGCCCTGGCCGAGCAGGCCCAGCGCGAGGGTGCGCGGGGCACCGATCCGGCGGGCGATCCGGGGTGCGAGGGCGCCGCCCGCGACGGAGGCGAGCCCCTGCACACCGAAGACGAGCCCGGAGACGAGCGCGGAGACTCCCAGCAGGTCCTGGAGATAGAGCGTCATCAAGAAGACGACGGCGGTCATCATCGAGACGGTGACGAGCCCGGCCAGGTTGCCGAAGGCGACGGAGGGCCGGCGCAGCATCCACAGCGGCAGCAGCGGCTCGGCGCTGCGCGCCTCCACCCGGACGAACAGGGCGAGCAGCAGCAGTCCGGCAATGATCGCGACCAGCACGTCGGGCCGGGTGAAGCCCTCCTCGGCGGCGGTGGACAGCCCGTAGACGATGCCGAACAGCCCGCCGGTCACGGTCAGCGCGCCGGGGACGTCCAGCCGGGCGCGCTCCCCCCGGCTCTCGCTCAGCAGCCGGGGTGCGGCCAGCAGTACCAGCACGCCTCCCACGCCGAGCAGGCCCATGGTGGAGCGCCAGCCGAGGGTGTCGGTGAGGATGCCGCCGAGGACCATGCCGACGGTGAACCCGAGCGCCATCAGCGAACCGTTGATGCTCAGCGCCTTGGTGCGCTTGGGGCCCTCGGCGAACGAGGTGGTGATCAGGGCCATACCGGTGGGCACCAGCGCGGCGGCGCCGAGCCCCTGGAGTGCGCGCCCGGCCAGGAAGAGCGGTGCACTGGGCGCGAGCGCTGCCAGCACCGAGGCGCCAGTGAAGACGGCCAGCCCGGTCAGGAACGTACGGCGGCGGCCCAGCTGGTCGCCCAGCCGGCCGAAGAGCAGCAGGAAACTGCCGGTGGGCAGCGCGAACGCGGTGACGGCCCATTGCAGTCCGGCCTCGCCCAGCCCGAGGTCGGGGCCGAGGACGGGCAGCGCGACGTTCAGTACGGAGAAGTCGAGCGCGACGAGGAACTGCGAGGCGCACAGCACCACGAGGAGCAGCACCTCGCGCGGGGTGAAGCGGTGGGAATCAGCCGGTTGTTCGGAACGGACAGAGTCGGTGACCGGCTCGGGCGCGGTCGTCTCCGGTACGGAAGCGGTCGTTGGCATGGTCACAGCCTGCTGGCGCGGAACAGACCGTGGGGAGCTGCTGTTTATGGTGGTGCCCGCACCACCACACTCAGGGAGGGGATCAGGTGGCCAGCACCCCAAGGAGTCGACCGGAGAAATCCCGGCGCGGTGAGGAGTTGCGCACGTTCCTGCGCTCCCGCCGGGCGCGGGTCTCCCCCGCCGAGGCCGGGCTGCCGGACGGGGGTGCGCGGCGCAGGACCCCGGGGCTGCGCCGCGAGGAGGTGGCGGTGCTGGCCGGCGTGGGCGCCTCCTGGTACCAGTGGCTGGAACAGGGCCGGGACATCACCGTCTCGCCGCAGGTCCTCGACGCGGTGGCACGGGTGCTGCGGATGAACCCCGCAGAGCGCTGGCATCTGTACGTCCTGGCGGGCCTCAACCCGCCGCTGCCCGAGTCCGAGTACGACCGCGACTATCTGTGCGACGGGATGCAGCGGCTCATCGACGGCTGGATGCCGTACCCGGCACACATCATGGACCCGTACTTCAGCGCCGTCGGGCTCAACGAGTCGGCGCGGCTGGTGATGGGCATGGACGCACAGGAGAACTGCATCATCAACTTCTTCTGCGACGAGCGCTACCGTGCCCGCTCGAAGAGCTGGGAGCAGAACGCTCCGGGCGTCGTCGCGGAGCTGCGCGCCTCGCTGGCGGAGTGGCCCGAGGACGAGGGGTTCCAGCTGCTGCTGGAGGAGTTGCTGGCGAACAGCGAGGACTTCCGCCGGCTGTGGGAGCTGGGCGATGTCTCCCGCCCCGGACAGCGGCTCAAGGAGCTGGACCATCCGGTGGTGGGCGCGCTGCACTTCGAGTCGACGACGCTCCAGGTGCCGGCCCGCCCCGACCTCAGGCTCATCCTGCACAACCCGGTCGCGGGCACGGGCACCGCCGAGAAGCTCCAGCGGCTGGCCGAGCCGGAGGTACGCCGCGCCACGATCCACCGGGTCGCGGGGTGAGGCGCCCGGCGGCCGAGGGCCGAGGCACCCGGCACGGTTGTCGTGGCCACCGCATATGCTCGCCGTCATGAGTGACCAGAGCACCGCCGGGCTGGATCCGGAAGACCGCAAGATCGTCACCCTGGCGCGCAGCGCCCGCGCCCGCAACGCCGTCCAGGAGGGCGCCGCCGTACGGGACGAGACGGGCCGCACCTACGTCGCCGGGTCGGTCGCGCTGCCCTCGCTCCAGCTGTCCGCGCTGCGTACGGCGGTGGCGATGGCGGTGGCCTCGGGCGCCACGTCCCTGGAGGCGGCGGCCGTGGTCTCGCAGGCCGAGCAGCTCCCGGCCGAGGACCTGGCGACCGTACGGGACCTGGGCGGGCCCACCACCCCGGTGCACCTCGCCGGTCCGGACGGCGAGGTCCACTCGACGGTGACGGCGGGCTGAGTACCGGCCCAGGGCCGGGCCTCCCCGTCCATCGGGGACAATGGTCGTCATGAACGCATCTTCTGCCGCCGCCGGCACCACAGAAGGCGGTACTCCGCGCGAAGCGCACCCGCATCGGTCGGGCTTCGCCTGCTTCGTCGGCCGTCCGAACGCGGGCAAGTCGACGTTGACCAACGCGCTGGTGGGCACGAAGGTCGCGATCACCTCCACCCGTCCGCAGACCACCCGGCACACGGTGCGCGGCATCGTGCACCGCCCGGAGGCGCAGCTCGTCCTGGTGGACACCCCGGGCCTGCACAAGCCGCGCACCCTGCTCGGCGAACGCCTCAACGACGTGGTGCGCACCACCTGGGCCGAGGTCGACGTCATCGGCTTCTGCGTGCCCGCCGACCAGAAGATCGGCCCGGGTGACCGCTTCATCGCGGGTGAGCTGGCCGAGCTGAGGAAGCGCACGCCGAAGGTGGCCGTCGTCACCAAGACCGACCTGGTTTCGGGCAAGGCGCTGGCGGAGCAGTTGCTCGCCGTCGACCAGCTCGGGCGGGAGCTGGGCGTCGAGTGGGCGGAGATCGTCCCGGTCTCCGCCACCGAGGGCTCCCAGGTGGGACTGCTGGCCGAGCTGCTGGTGCCGCTGCTGCCGGAGGGCCCGCCGCTGTACCCGGACGGCGATCTGACGGACGAGCCCGAGCAGGTCATGGTCGCCGAGCTGATCCGCGAGGCGGCGCTGGAGGGCGTACGGGACGAGCTGCCGCACTCGATCGCGGTGGTGGTCGAGGAGATGGTGCCCCGCGAGGACCGCCCCGCGGACCGCCCGCTGCTGGACGTGCACGCCAACATCTTCATCGAACGGCCCAGCCAGAAGGGCATCGTCATCGGCCCCAAGGGCAAGCGCCTCAAGGAGGTCGGCAGCAGCTCGCGCCGGCACATCGAGGCGCTGCTGGGCACGCCTGTCTACCTCGACCTGCATGTCAAGGTCGCCAAGGACTGGCAGCGCGACCCCAAGCAGCTGCGCCGCCTCGGCTTCTGACGGCCCGCGGACTCCGGGAGGGCCGACTCCGGGAGGGCTCAGACCCGCTTGGGCACCGGCACGCGCATCAGGTCCTGGGCCGCCGTCAGTTCGCCCTCGAACCCGGCGGCGCGGGCCTCGGCGGCGAACAGGGCGGTGTCCTGGTAGCGCTGCGAGAAGTGCGTCAGCACCAGATGCCGTACGCCCGACTCGGCAGCGACCCGGCCCGCCTGAAAGGCCGTCAGGTGGCCGGAGACCTCGGCCAGCTCGGTGTCGGCCTGCAGGAACGTCGACTCGATGACGAGCATGTCGCAGCCCGCGGCCAGCTCATGGACCCCCTCGCACAACCGGGTGTCCATGACGAAGGCGAAGCGCTGGCCCCGCCGCGGCTCGCTGACCTCCTCCAGCCGCACCCCGCGCAGCTCCCCCTCCTGCTGGAGACGGCCCACGTCCGGACCGCTGATACCGCGCTCCGCCAGCAGGTCGGGCAGCATTCGGCGCGCGTCGGGCTCCGTGAGCCGGTATCCGAAGGTGTCGATACGGTGCGAGAGCCGACGCGCCTCCAGGGTGAAGGGCATCTGCGGCTCCTCCGCGCCCCCGGCGAGCACTCCGGGACCGGCGATGGGCACCTCGCGCAGCCTGATCGTGTCGTGGAACGGCGTGGCATTGCGCAGCCGGTCGAAGTAGTCGCGCCCGCTCGCCGGAAAGTAGGCCGTCACCTCGTGCGGCACCCCGTCGAGGCTCATGTGCTGGATGACGCCGGGCAGCCCGAGGGTGTGGTCGCCGTGAAAGTGCGTCAGGCAGATACGGGTCAGATCGTGTGCGGCGACGGAGGTGTGCAGCATCTGCCGCTGGGTGCCTTCACCCGGGTCGAACAGGATGCCCTCGCCGTCCCACAGCAGGACGTACCCGTTGTGGTTGCGCTCCCGGGTGGGTACCTGGCTGGCGGTACCCAGCACGACCAGTTCTCGCACCGACATCGCGGCTACCGCCTCACCCGGGCGGCCATTCGAGGCCACGGCCCCCGAGAACGTGCGCATGTGCGTGGAAGACCGTCTGCCCCGCGCCCGAACCGGTGTTGAAGACCACCCGGTAGCCGGTGCCCGGGCCGCCGTGCGGCACGGCGATCTTCTCCAGCTGCGCCACCTCACCGGCCTCCCGCACCATATCGGCGATCAACTGCGGGGAGGCCGCCGCGAGGGAGGCCGCGTCCGGGTAGTGCGCCCTCGGGATCACCAGCACGTGGGTGGGCGCCTGCGGGTTGATGTCCCGGAACGCGACGGTCGTCTCGGTCTCCCGCACCAGCGTCGCCGGCACCTCACCCGCGGCAATCTTGCAGAACAGGCAGTCCTGCTGCGGTTCTCCGTTGGAAGCCATGCCGGGATGTTACCCGAGCACCGGTCAGGGCCCCGGTGTTCGGCCCGGCCCCCGTGCCCCGCACCTCCAGCGGCCGCGGGAGCTCAACCCCAGCGGCCGCAGCGCGCGAGCACCACCGCGGTGGCGGCCGTCCCGGCGGTGGAGGTCCGCAACACGCTCGGCCCGAGCCGGAAGGGCGCGGCGCCGGCTCCGGCGAACAGCTCCAGCTCCTCCGGAGCCACCCCGCCCTCGGGGCCCACCACCAGCACGATCTCCCCTGCCGAGGGCAACTCGGCGGTGGCCAGCGGTGTGCTGCCTTCCTCGTGCAGCACGCCCGCGAAGTCGGCGGCCCGCAACAGCTCCGCGACCTCCCGCGCCGATGCGAGGTCGGCCACCTGCGGAAAGCGCAGGCGCCGCGCCTGCTTCCCCGCCTCCCGCGCCGTGTTCCGCCACTTGGCGAGCGACTTGGCAGCCCGCTCGCCCTTCCACCGGGTCACTGCCCGCGAAGCCGCCCACGGCACGACGGCGTCCACCCCCGTCTCCGTCATCGTCTCCACGGCCAGCTCCCCCCGGTCCCCCTTGGGCAGCGCCTGTACGACGGTGATCCGGGGGCGCGGTTCCGGCTCGTTGAGGATCTCGCGGACGGCGACCTCCAGCCGGTCCTTGCCCTCGGCGGCGGTCACGCTCCCGTACGCGCCGGTGCCCGCGCCGTCCGTGAGTACGACCTCCTCCCCCGGCCGCAGCCTGCGGACGGAGACGGCGTGCCGACCCTCCGGCCCGTCGAGCACCACCGTGCCGGGATGCAGCAGTCCGGAGTCGGCGAGGAAGACCGGCGCGCTCATGAGGGCACCTCCCGCAGTGCCGCACGCGCCTCGGCGAGCTCGGCCGCCAGCACCTCCACCAGTTGTCCGGCGGGCAACTCCCGGGCCAGCCGGTGCCCTTGGCCCGCCCACAGCGCCATCGCCTGCGGGTCGCCCGCCTTCGCCGCCGCCGTGCGCAGCCCGGCCGTCAGATAGTGGAGCTGGGGATATGCGGCGGGCGCGTACGGACCGTGCTCACGCAGGAAGCGGTTGACCAGTCCCCGCGCCGGGCGCCCCGAGAAGGCCCGGGTCAGCTCGGTACGGGTGAACAGCGGGTTGGTCAGCGCCTGCTTGTGCAGCGGGTGGGCGCCGGACTCCTCGGTGGCCAGAAAGGCGGTGCCCAACTGCGCCGCCACAGCGCCGGCCGCGAGCACGGCAGCGATCTGCTCACCGCGCATCAGTCCGCCCGCAGCGACGAGGGGCAGTTGCACGGCTTCCCTGACCTGTGTGATCAGCGACAACAGTCCGATGCCGCCGCTCCCCCGGTCGCTCTGCGGGTCGTCGCGGTGTGTGCCCTGGTGCCCGCCCGCCTCTATGCCTTGCAGACACACTGCGTGCGCACCGGCCGTCTGCACCGCCTGCGCCTCCGCGACCGAGGTCGCGGTGACGAGGGTGCGGGTGCCCAGCTCCGCGAGACGCTCCAGTACCCGGCGGGCGGGGCAGCCGAAGTGGAAGGAGACGACGGGGACGGGGTCGTCGTAGAGGATCGCGAGCTTCGCCTCGTACGCGTCGTCCGTCATGCCGTCGGTGTCGCCCAGCTCGGTCTCGTACCAGGTGGCCTCGCCCGCGAGCTGTTCGCGGTAGACGACGACTGCTGACGGGTCGGTGGTCCGGGGCTGCGGCATGAAGAGGTTGACGCCGAACGGGCGCTCTGTGAGCCGCCGCAGCTGTCTGATCTCCTCGTACATCGCCTCCGGCGTCTTGTACCCGGCGGCGAGGAAGCCCAGGCCCCCCGCCTCGCTCACCGCTGCAGCCAGCGCGGGCCGGGAGACCCCGCCCGCCATCGGTGCCTGGATGACGGGATGCGCAGTCAGCTCGTAGAGCGAAGACGACGAGGTCGACATGACCACATCCTGTCACGCCCCCACCACAGCCCCGGCCCAACCCCCGACGCCCCAGAAGACCACCCCCGACCCCCGAACCCCCGGCCGAGCCGAACGGGGTGCTCGCCTCAGCGGCCGTTGAAGGCGTCCTTCAGCCGGGAGAACAGCCCCTGCTGGCCCGGCTGGAACTGGCCCGTGGGCCGTTCCTCGCCGCGGAGTTTGGCCAGTCGGCGCAGGAGCTCCTCCTCGTCCGGCTCCAGCTTCGTCGGCGTCGTCACCTCGACATGCACGATGAGCTGACCACGGCCACCACCACGCAGGTGAGTGATGCCACGCTCGTGCAGCGGGATCGACTGCCCGGACTGGGTCCCGGGACGGATATCGACCTCCTCCATACCGTCCAGCGTCTCCAACGGCACCTTCGTACCGAGAGCCGCGGCCGTCATGGGGATGGTGACAGTGCAGTGCAGATCGTCACCGCGGCGTTGGAAGACCGGGTGGGCGTTCTCGTGGATCTCCACGTAGAGGTCACCGGCGGGGCCGCCGCCCGGGCCGACCTCGCCCTCGCCCGCGAGCTGGATGCGGGTGCCGTTGTCGACACCGGCGGGGATCTTCACGGTGAGGCTGCGCCGCGAGCGCACCCGCCCGTCGCCCGCGCACTCCGGGCAGGGGGTGGGCACGACGGTGCCGAAGCCCTGGCACTGGGGGCACGGCCGGGAGGTCATGACCTGGCCCAGGAAGGACCTGGTGACCTGGGAGACCTCGCCACGGCCGCGGCACATGTCGCAGGTCTGCGCCGAGGTGCCCGGCGCGGCACCGTCGCCGCTGCAGCTGCCGCAGACGATGGCGGTGTCGACCTGGATGTCCTTGGTGGTGCCGAAAGCGGCCTCTTCCAGGTCGATGTCCAGCCGGATCATGGCGTCCTGACCCCGGCGGGTGCGCGAGCGCGGTCCGCGCTGCGCCGCCGTGCCGAAGAAGGCGTCCATGATGTCGCTGAAGTTGCCGAAGCCCCCGCCGAAGCCGCCGGCACCGGCGCCCGCGGCGCCCGAGGCCGGATCCCCCCCAAGGTCGTAGACCTGCTTCTTCTGCGGGTCCGAGAGCACCTCGTAAGCGGTGTTGATCTCCTTGAACCGCTCCTGGGTCTTCGGATCCGGGTTGACGTCCGGGTGCAGCTCGCGCGCGAGCCTGCGGAACGCCTTCTTGATCTCGTCCTGCGAGGCGTCACGCTGCACGCCGAGGACCGCGTAGTAGTCCGTCGCCACTATGACTCCGCCAGGATCTGTCCGACGTACCGTGCCACTGCGCGTACAGCTCCCATCGTTCCGGGGTAGTCCATGCGGGTCGGTCCGACCACACCGAGCTTGGCGACCGCTTCGTCGCCCGAACCGTAGCCGACCGAGACGACCGATGTGGAACTCAGTCCCTCATGCTGGTTCTCATGCCCGATTCGTACGGTCATGCCGGGGTCCTTGGCCTCTCCGAGCAGCTTCAGCAGAACGACCTGCTCCTCCAGCGCCTCCAGTACGGGCCGGATGGTGAGCGGGAAGTCGTGCCCGAAGCGGGTCAGATTGGCGGTGCCGCCGATCATCAGCCGCTCCTCGGTCTCCTCGACCAGGGTCTCCAGCAGGGTGGCCAGCACCGTCTGGATCGTGCCTCTGTCGTCGGCGTCGAACGCCTCGGGCAGGTCCTGCACCAGGGACGGGACCTCGGTGAAGCGCTCGCCGACCACCCGGCTGTTGAGCCGGGCACGCAGATCGGCCAGTACCGTCTCGCCGATCGGCGCCGGGCAGTCGATCATCCGCTGCTCGACCCGGCCGGTGTCCGTGATCAGCACCAGCATCAGCCGCGCGGGCGCCAGCGCCAGCAGCTCCACGTGCCGCACCGTCGAGCGGGTCAGCGACGGATACTGCACCACCGCGACCTGCCGGGTGAGCTGGGCGAGCAGCCGGACCGTACGGCCGACGACGTCGTCGAGGTCGACGGCGCCCTCCAGGAAGTTCTGGATGGCGCGCCGCTCGGGGGGCGACAGCGGCTTGACTCCGGCGAGCTTGTCGACGAAGAGGCGGTAACCCTTGTCGGTGGGGATCCGGCCCGCGCTGGTGTGGGGCTGGGCGATGTACCCCTCGTCCTCCAGCGCCGCCATGTCGTTGCGGACGGTGGCCGGGGACACCTTCAGGTTGTGGCGCTCCGTGAGGGCCTTGGAGCCCACCGGCTCCTCGGTGCCCACGTAGTCCTGGACGATGGCGCGGAGGACTTCGAGTCGACGCTCGCTGAGCACGGCGCACACCTCCCGTCCGGCCGCTGGTCTGAGTCCGATTCCCTGGCGGTCTCTGGCACTCTTCGTGCCGGAGTGCCAAGTCCCTGAGCCAGTGTACGGCCGGTCACCACGGCCAGGGCAAGGGCCGCCTGCTCGCAGGCCCGACCGTACCGCGCCGCTGCGGCGGCAGCGCTGCTTCCGCGCGGCCGAAGGCACGGTGGTCGGGCTGCCGCTAGCGTCGTCGTATGCAGCCGTTCGGTAAAGACGCGAGGCAGGATTCGCCGGCCGACGACCGGCGCTGGGAGCGGATCGCACCCGGGGTGCTGCGGCGCAGACTGCCGCAGTGGGACGCGACGGTCGGCGCCGTCGGGGGCGACAACGAGGCGCTGGTGATCGACACCGGGTCCTCGCTGCTGGAAGGCTCCGAGATCCGTGCCGATGTGACCGCGCTGCTGGGGCGCCGGGTGACGCGGGTGGTCCTCACCCATCCGCACTTCGATCACATCTTCGGCGCTGCCGTCTTCTCCGGCGCCGAGGTGTACGCGGCGGTCGGCGTCCGCGATCTGCTGGCCCGCAACACCGACCTGCTGCGGGACGACGCCGTGGCACACGGCCTGCTGGAGGACGAGGCCGGGGAGGCGGCTGACGTGCTGGTGCGCCCGCACCATGCGGTCAGCGGGCAGCTGACCCTCGACCTGGGCGGGCGGGAGGTCGTGCTGGTCAACGTCGGCCCCGCGCACACCGAGCACGACCTGGCCGTGCTGGTGCCCGGCACCCCCGATGTCGTCTTCTGCGGCGACCTCGTGGAGGAGTCCGGCGCCCCCCAGGCCGGCGCCGACGCCCATCCCTCCCGCTGGCCGGCCGCGCTGGACCGGCTGCTGGCGCTGGGCGGCGAGGACGCGGTGTACGTACCGGGGCACGGGGCACTGGTGGACGCGGCGTTCGTACGGGCACAACGGGAGGAGCTGGCACGCCGGTTCGCGTCGTACGGCACGTAGCGGGTCGTGCGGCGCGTAGCAGAATGAGCGCATGCGCAGCCGCTACGACAACCCCGATCTGACGCCTCCCTGGAAGCGGGCTCGGCCCGTGCCCGAGGTGGCCGCCGAGCCGGATCTGGTGGTGGAGGAGGTCACCACCGGGTTCTGCGGAGCGGTCGTGCGCTGCGAGAAGACGGCTGAGGGGCCGACGGTCACGCTGGAGGACCGCTTCGGCAAGCACCGGGTCTTCCCGATGACACCGGCGGGCTTCCTGCTGGAGGGGCGGACGGTGACGCTCGTACGTCCCCGCACCGGTGCGGGCGCGGGTGCGGGCGCCGGGGATGGTGCCCCGGCGGCCGGGCGGCGGCTGACGGCTTCCGGCTCCGTTGCCGTCCCCGGCGCGCGGGCCAGGGTGGCGCGGGCGGGGCGGATCTATGTCGAGGGGCGGCACGACGCCGAGCTGGTCGAGAAGGTGTGGGGCGACGACCTGCGGATCGAGGGGGTGGTCGTGGAGTATCTGGAGGGCGTCGACGATCTGCCCGCCGTCGTGGAAGCCTTCTCCCCCGGCCCGGGGGCCCGGCTCGGGGTGCTGGTGGACCATCTGGTCCCCGGCTCGAAGGAGTCGCGGATCGCCGCCCAGGTGAGCGGGGACCACGTCCTGGTGGTGGGGCATCCGTACATCGACATCTGGGAGGCCGTGAAACCCGCCTCGGCGGGCATCCGGGCCTGGCCACGCGTCCCGCACGGCCAGGACTGGAAGACCGGCGTGTGCAGCGCGCTGGGGTGGCCCCGGAACACCGGCGCGGCCTGGCAGCACCTGCTCGGCCGCGTCCGCTCCTACAAGGACCTGGAGCCGGCGCTGCTGGGCCGCGTCGAGGAGCTGATCGACTTCGTCACGGCCCCGGCGGAGTGATCTTCGGGGGCGGCCGCGGTCTCATCGGAATCCGAGCGGTACCGGACAATGGAGAGCATGCCCTCCGCACTTCCCGATGGTGAGCCCGTGCCCGGTGACGGCGCACTGCCTCCGCACGCGTTCGACGGGGCCGACGCCCGCTCGCTCGGCTTCTATCTGCACGTTCCGTACTGCGCCACCCGCTGCGGCTACTGCGACTTCAACACCTACACCGCCACCGAGCTGGGGGGATTCTCCCGGGAGCGGTACGCGGAGCAGGCCGTCGAGGAGATCCGGCTGGCCCGCAGGGTGCTCGGCGACGATCCGCGCCGGGTGGAGACGGTGTTCGTCGGGGGCGGCACCCCCACCCTGCTCCCGGCCGCCGAGCTGGGCCGGATGCTGGCGGCGATCAGGGACGAGTTCGGGCTGGCCGAGAACGCCGAAGTCACCACCGAGGCGAATCCGGAGTCGGTGGACGCGGGCTACCTCGGCGAACTGCGGGAGGCGGGCTTCAACCGGGTCTCCTTCGGTATGCAGAGCGCCCGCCCGCACGTGCTGCGGGTACTGGACCGTACGCACACCCCCGGGCGCCCCGAGGAGTGCGTCGCGGAGGCACGCAAGGCGGGCTTCTCGCATGTGAACCTCGACCTGATCTACGGCACTCCGGGTGAGACCGACGACGACTGGCGGGCCTCCCTGGACGCCGCGCTCGGCGCAGGACCGGACCACATCTCGGCGTACGCGCTGATCGTGGAGGAGGGCACCCAGCTCGCCCGGCGCATCCGGCGGGGCGAGGTGCCGATGACCGACGACGATGTCCACGCGGACCGCTATCTGATCGCGGAGGAGCGGCTGACGGCGGCCGGTATGGAGTGGTACGAGGTCTCCAACTGGGCGGTGGCGGGCGACGCGGCGGCACGGTGCCGGCACAACGAGCTGTACTGGACGGGTGCCGACTGGTGGGGCGCGGGCCCTGGCGCGCACAGCCATGTCGGCGGGGTGCGCTGGTGGAACGTCAAGCACCCATCCGCCTATGCGCAGGCGCTGGCCGAGGGCCGTTCGCCCGGCGCAGGGCGTGAGGTGCTCACCGCGGAGGACAGGCGCGTCGAGCGGATCCTGCTGGAGCTGCGGCTCGGCCGGGGCTGCCCGCTCTCGCTGCTTGCGCCGCAGGGCGCGAAGGCCGCCGAGCGGGCCCGCGAGGAGGGTCTGCTGGAGCCGGGCCCGTACGAGGAGGGCCGCGCGGTGCTGACGCTGCGGGGTCGTCTGCTGGCGGACGCGGTGGTCCGGGGCCTGGTGGACTGAGGGGGCGGGCCTGTTCCGCAAACCGGGCCGGCCGACCTGTTCCGCACACCGGGCCGGTCAGCCGTCGAGCGCGGCTTCGGCCCGCTCGGGGAGCCGCAGCACCAGCATGGCCAGGTCGTCGGCGGGCAGGTCGGGGGCGAAGGCGTACACCGCACGGCGCAGGCGCTCGGCCGTGCCGCCCGCATCCAGGCCCGCGCAGTCGGCGAAGCAGGTCGCGAGGCCGTCGCCGTCGTCGAACAGCCGGCGGCCGGAGCGGCGTTCGGTCACTCCGTCGGTGACGCACAGCAGGGTGTCGCCGGGGTGCAGCGTGAAGGACTGGCACTCGTAGCTGACCTGCTGGGCGACACCGAGGAGTAACTGCGGCGCCGCGGCCGTCCGTACGGTGCCGGAGGCATCCCGTACCAGCGGCAGCGGGTGTCCGGCGCAGGTCAGAGTGCAGTCCACGAGCCCGTCGCGGAAGGCCAGTTCGCCGTAGACGACGGAGAGGAACCGCGCCTGCTCGCCCACCTCCCGGTTGAGCCGGTCCAGGGTCTCGGGCACGGAGTGGCCCTCCCTGGCCAGCAGCCGCAGCACCGGGCGGGCCAGTCCGGTGACCACGGCCGCCTCAGGACCGTTGCCGCACACGTCGCCGAGCGCGAAACGCCAGCGGCCGTCGGGCAGTCGCAGCAGGTCGTAGAAGTCGCCGCCCGCCCAGGCGCCCTCGCCTGCGGGTTCATAGACGAGCGCGGTGTCCAGGCCGGGTACGCGCACCTCTTCGGTGGGCAGCAGCCCGCGCTGGAGAATCTGGCTGATATTCGCCTGGAGCGTGTAGCGGCGCGCGGAGAGCACCGCGAGCGCCACCCGGCGTGCGAAGTCCTCGACCAGCGCCATCACTTCGTCCGGAATCCGCAGCAGCCCGGCCCGGCCGATCACCAGCGTGCCGACCTGACGGCCACCGACGACCAGGTCGCACAGGATCGAGGCACCACCGCCGCTGCCCGTCGCAGCACCGGCGGGCCAGCGCCAAGGGGCGGCCTGGCCCGGCAGTACGCGGGACGCGGCGACGGGCGGCTCCCCGGCGAGCTGGGCCCGCAGCTCCTCGATGCGGCTCTCCTGCGCATGCCACACCCGGGCCAGCCGGGGCAGCCGGGAGCGTTCGCCGTCCCACAGCCATACGGCGCACCAGTCGGCGAAGCGCGGCACCATCAACTGCCCGGCGAGCGAGGCGACCTTGTCCTCGTCGGTGTGCCCGGTCAGCAGATCCGACGCCTCGGCGAGGAAGCAGAGCGCGCCGCTGTCCGTCCACTCGCGGTACGGATACGGGTGGAGGGCCGATGGCGCCGCGGGGGGCTCGGCGCAGGGCGGGGGCACGACATCCTCGGGAGCCTCGGCGGGGAGAATTTCCCCGGGGAGAGCCTCGCCGGGGAGAGCCTCGCCGGGGAGAGCCTCGCCGGGGAGGGCCTCGCCGGTGTGGATCTCGGCTGCGGCGTCGAGGGACTGCGGCGCGGTGCCGAGCTGGAACCAGACGGCCTTGCGGTCCCTGCGGTAGCTGATGCCCCACTCCTTGGCGAGGGCACCGACCAGTCGCAGGCCGAGGCCGTGGCCCTCCTCGCCGGGTGCGGCCACCCGGCGTGCCGGATGGCGGTCGGCGACCTCCGCGTAGACGACGCCGGCGGCGCAGCGGCACTCCAGCCCGACGGACGTACCCGCGTGCACGACGGCATTGGTGACCAGTTCGCTGACCAGCAGCACCATGTCGTCGGCCGCGTCACCGCCCACCTGCCACCTGGCGAGCGCCGCCCGGGTGAAGCCACGGGCTGCCGCCGCCGCGAGCGCGTTGGGCGGCAGTTCGGTACGGACCGCGTGCGGCATCTCGCTCCCGGTCTGTACGGCACCTGTCGGTGACGTCGCGGCCGGCCTGTCCGGCCCTGTGGCATCCACATCGTGCGCGCTGTCCATCGCACCCCTCCCCCGGGAGTTCCCGGGCGCTCCCCCGGTCGTTCGGTCACCGCGCTCGGCGCGGTAGAGCAAGAGTGACAGAAGGGGGCCGGTCATACGCGCCGAGTCACGGAAATCGTGGCTGAACACCGCCGTTTCCGTCCCTGAACGGTTGACATCGGTCGGCCGCCCGGTACTCTGCTCGCCTTCCTCGGTCCCTTTTCCCGATCCGCGAACGGCGATCGGTTCGCGATCGGCACTCGCTCTACGCGCACCGCCGTCCTCATCGGCCCGTGACCGGGTGACCGGCCAGCACACGACAGCCAACGGGGCAGCGATGACCACAGAATCCCCTGGACGTACCAGCGCCACAGCACACGAAACCGGCATCCTGCTCGTCGACGACATGGAGGACAATCTCGTCGCGCTGGAGGCCGTGCTCGGCGTGCTCCAGGTGCCGCTGGTGCGGGCACGGTCGGGCGAGGAGGCGATGCAGGCGCTGCTGCGGCAGGAGTTCGCGTTGGTCCTGCTGGATGTGGTGATGCCGGGGATGGACGGTTTCGAGACAGCGCAGCGCATCAAACGGTGCGAGCAGACCAAGGACGTCCCGATCATCTTCCTGACCGGGGCCGAGACGGCACAGGACAGCGGGTACGCGTACCGCGGGTACGCGACAGGCGCCGTGGGCTACTTGACCAAACCGTTCGACCCATGGGTGCTGCGCACCAAGGTGGCGGTCTTCCTCGATCTGCACCGCAAGAACCGCGAGTTACGGCAGCTTCGCGAGGAGGAGCAGCACCGGCTGGACGACTTCGCCGGCCGCCTGGCAGCGGTCGAGAGCCACCTGGCGGCCGGCAGCACGCCCGACACCGCCCGCCTGGCCCGTGACGTAGCCGCCCTCGCCGAAGCGCTGGACGAGTTACGACGAGCCTGAATGCCGAGGGCCGAGACCTCTCGTTCGCCATCCGGCCGCGACGGCGGCGAACCGCCACGGCGAGGGTCCGGCCGCATCACCGGACCCCGCAACCACAACGTCCGCCGCCCGAGCGTCAGTGCTCCCGCGCGCCCTCGTACATCTCCTCGATCAGGTCGCCGAACTCCTTCTCCACCACCGGGCGCTTCATCTTCAGGCTCGGCGTCAGTTCACCGTGCTCGATGTCCAGATCGCGGGGCAGGATCCGGAACTTCTTGATCGTCTGCCAGCGTTGCAGCCCTGCGTTGAGCTGCTCGACGTAGCCGTCCACCAGGCTGCGCACCTGCTCGGAGGAGACCACCTCTGCGTAGGGCTTGCCCTTGAGGTCCTCGTGGTCCGCCGCCCAGGCCGTGATGGCGGGCTCGTCCAGCGTGATCAGCGCTGTGCAGTAGTTCCGGCCCGCGCCGTGCACCAGGATGTTGGAGACGTACGGACAGATCGCCTTGAACTGGCCCTCCACCTCGGCAGGCGCGATGTACTTGCCGCTGGAGGTCTTGATCAGGTCCTTCTTGCGGTCGGTGATCCGCAGATAGCCGTCGTCGGACAGCTCGCCGATGTCGCCGGTGTGGAACCAGCCGTCCTCCTCGAGGACTTCGGCGGTCTTCTCGGGCAGCCCGTGGTAACCCTGCATGATGCCGGGGCCGCGCAGCAGGATCTCGCCGTCGTCCGCGATCCGCACCTCGGTGCCGGGCATCGGCTTGCCGACGGTGCCGGTACGGAAGTTGTCGGTGCGGTTGCAGAAGCTCGCAGCCGACGACTCGGTGAGCCCGTAGCCCTCCAGCACGGGAATGCCCGCACCCGCGAAGAAGTAGCCCAGATCGGGTGCGAGCGCGGCCGAGCCGGAGACGCAGCCGACCATCCGGCCGCCGAACGCGTCCCGCAGCTTGCTGTAGACGAGCCGGTCGGCGATGGCGTGCTTGACCTTGAGCCCGGTCGGCGCGTCGGCCACCCCGGTGCGGCGCTGGTTGTCCTGCGTCGTACGCGCGTACTCACGGGCGACCTCGGCCGCCCACTGGAAGATCTTGTACTTGGCGGCCCCTCCGGCGCGCGCCTTCTGCGCGACACCGTTGTAGACCTTCTCGAAGATCCGCGGCACCGCGCACATCTTCGTCGGCTGGACGACCGGCAGATTTTCGATGATCTTGTCGACTCTGCCGTCCACGGCGATGACATGCCCGGAGTCGATCTGCACGGAGATCAGCATCTTGCCGAAGACATGCGCCAGCGGCAGCCACAGGTACTGCACGTCGTCCTGGTTGAGCAGGCCCGTCTGCGGGACCGCGCGGGCCATGTACGACCAGGCGTCCTGGGCCAGCCGGACGCCCTTCGGCTTTCCTGTCGTACCGGAGGTGTAGATCAGCGTGGCCAGCTGGTCGGAGCGCAGCCCGTGCACCGTCTCGGTGACGGCGTCGGGGTGCTTCTCCCGGTAGGCGGTACCGCGCCGCTCCAGCTCCGCGAAGGTCAGTGCCCAGTCGCCCTCGGCGTCCTCGGCCGTGGGCTCACCGTCGATGAGCACGACATGCGCGAGGTTCGGCAGCTCGTCCCGGTGCGCGCGGACCTTCGCGAGCTGGGTGGGGTCCTCGGCGATCAGCACCCGGCTGTCGGAGTCGGCGAGGATGTAGGCCGTCTCGGAGTCGTTGGTGCTGGGGTAGACGGTGGTCGTGGCCGCGCCGGCGCACAGGATGCCCAGATCGGAGAGGATCCACTCGATCCGGGTGCCGGAAGCGATACCGACCCGCTCCTCGGGCCGCACCCCCAGCTCCATCAGCCCCGCCGCGATCGAGTAGACGCGCTCGGCCGCCTCGCGCCAGCTGTAGGAGCGCCACTCGTCCGGCCCTTCGCCCTCACCCGCGGGGCGGATCACCGGATAGCGGTACGCCTCCGCGTCGGGGGTGGCCTCGACCCGCTCCAGGAAGAGCGTCGCCACGGAAGGCGGCCGGTTCTCGATCAGGGACTGTGTGTCGCTCACGACATCCTCCGGGACCCGCGTCCTGCTTGTCGTCCTGCTTGGTTGCGTCCTGCTTGGGTTGCGTCCTGCTCGCGTCCTGCTGTGGGGCTCGCACGCCTCGTGGGGCTTGTGGGGTTCGCACGGCTTGTGGGGTTCGCACGGCTTGTGGGGGGCACGCGCTTGTCGACTCGCTTGCCGACGCACTTATTGACTCACGAGTAACTACTGGGCAGTGATCAGAGTAAAGGCAGCAGCCCCCTTACGTAAGGGGTCTGCCGCTACGTAAGGGGGCTGCTGCTGAGTGCTGTCGCAACGGGCCGCCACAAAAGGACGCACCGCCGCAAAAGGTACGGGGCTACTTCTTGGTCTTGGCCTCGCCGGCGCTGTCGTCGCTGGACAGCGCCGCGATGAACGCCTCCTGCGGCACCTCCACACGCCCGACGACCTTCATCCGCTTCTTGCCTTCCTTCTGCTTCTCCAGCAGCTTCCGCTTACGGGAGATGTCACCGCCGTAGCACTTGGCGAGCACGTCCTTACGGATGGCGCGGATCGTCTCGCGGGCGATGACGCGGGCGCCGATCGCGGCCTGGATGGGCACCTCGAACTGCTGCCGGGGGATGAGCTCGCGCAGCTTGTTGGCCATCCGGGTGCCGTAGGCGTACGCCTTCTCCTTGTGGACGATCGCGGAGAACGCGTCGACCTTGTCGCCCTGCAGCAGGATGTCGACCTTGACCAGGTCGGCCGTCTGCTCGCCCGTGGGCTCGTAGTCCAGCGAGGCGTAGCCGCGGGTCTTCGACTTCAGCGCGTCGAAGAAGTCGAAGACGATCTCCGCCAGCGGCAGCGTGTAGCGCAGCTCCACCCGCTCCTCGGACAGATAGTCCATGCCCTGCAGGTTGCCGCGCCGCGACTGGCACAGCTCCATGATCGCGCCGATGAACTCGCTGGGCGCGATGAGCGTGGCCCGTACCACCGGCTCGTGCACCGTGGCGAGCTTCCCGGTCGGGAACTCGCTCGGGTTGGTCACCACATGCTCGGTGCCGTCCTCCATCTCGACGCGGTAGATCACGTTGGGCGCCGTGGCGATCAGGTCGAGGCCGAACTCGCGCTCCAGCCGCTCGCGGATCACCTCCAGATGCAGCAGTCCGAGGAAACCCACCCGGAAGCCGAAGCCCAGCGCCGCCGAGGTCTCCGGCTCGTAGGTGAGCGCGGCGTCGTTGAGCAGCAGCTTGTCCAGCGCTTCGCGCAGCTCGGGGTAGTCGGAGCCGTCCAGTGGATACAGCCCCGAGAACACCATCGGCTTCGGGTCCTTGTAGCCGGGCAGCGGCTGCTCGGCGCCCTTGGTGAACAGGGTGACCGTGTCACCGACCTTGGACTGGCGGACGTCCTTCACACCGGTGATCAGATAGCCGACCTCGCCCACGCCCAGCCCGTCGGCGGGCGTCATCTCCGGCGAGTTCGCACCGATCTCCAGCAGCTCGTGCGTGGCGCCGGTGGACATCATCCGGATCCGCTCACGCTTGCTGAGCATGCCGTCGACGACCTTGATGTAGGTGACGACACCGCGGTACGCGTCATAGACCGAGTCGAAGATCATCGCGCGGGCCGGCGCCGCCGCGTTCCCGGTCGGCGGGGTGACCTGGCGTACGACGTGGTCCAGCAGCTCCTCGACGCCCTCCCCGGTCTTGGCCGAGACACGCAGCACCTCCTCGGGCTCACAGCCGATGAGGTGCGCCAGCTCGGCCGCGAACTTCTCGGGCTGGGCCGCGGGCAGGTCGATCTTGTTGAGCACGGGGATGATCGTGAGGTCGTGCTCCATCGCCAGATAGAGGTTGGCGAGGGTCTGCGCCTCGATCCCCTGCGCGGCGTCGACCAGGAGGATGCAGCCCTCACAGGCCGCCAGCGAGCGGGAGACCTCGTAGGTGAAGTCGACGTGCCCCGGGGTGTCGATCATGTTCAGGACGTGCGGGGCGTCCGGATTGTCCGTGGGTGCCCAGGGCATCCGCACGGCCTGGGACTTGATCGTGATGCCCCGCTCGCGCTCGATGTCCATGCGGTCGAGGTACTGCGCACGCATCTGCCTCTTGTCCACGACGCCGGTCAGCTGGAGCATCCGGTCGGCAAGCGTGGACTTGCCGTGGTCGATGTGCGCGATGATGCAGAAGTTACGGATCAGCGCCGGGTCGGTACGGCTCGGCTCCGGCGCGTTCGTTGGGGTCGCGGGCACGCAGTGTCCTGTCGGTTCTGGCCTGTCGGTTTCGGGCTGTCGGGTCTTGCGGCGAGTTCTCGGACGTGTCCCCGTCCGGTCGGCGGAGACGCCTCCGGGGTGTCCCGGACGCGTTCGGGGGGCCTGTACGAGCCCGCCGGGACGGTGGTCGGGACGGTGTGTCGCATCCCATGGTCCCATGCGCGCGCGGTACGACCGGATTGGGAGGGCCGGTACCCCGGCTGGTAGCCTGAGCGACTGTGCCTTATGGCACTGGACGGTGCCTGTCGGCACCGGCGTTTGAAACTCCGAACCGCAAAGGCTCATTCGTGGCGAACATCAAGTCCCAGATCAAGCGGATCAAGACCAACGAGAAGGCACGGCAGCGCAACAAGGCCGTGAAGTCCGAGCTGAAGACCGCGATCCGTCGCACCCGCGAGGCTGTGGCCGCCGGTGACACCGAGAAGGCGCTCGAGGCCCAGCAGCTCGCCGCCCGGAAGCTCGACAAGGCCGCCAGCAAGGGTGTGCTGCACAAGAACAACGCCGCCAACAAGAAGGCGGCGCTGGCCAAGCAGGTGGCCTCCCTCAAGGGCTGACCACCTCGTCGCAGCTTCTCTCAGCTCGTCGGTCTCCCGACCGCTCGGACGTTGTGAGGCGGGCCCTCTCTCATCCGCCGTACGCCCGAGCAACCGCTTGAGACAGCGCGCCGCACGCGGCCTGCGTTCGCCACGCGGGTGCGGCGCACCACACAGTACGAAGCGAGGCCCCGTCCCGAGCCCCTCCCCAGGGCCCCGGGACGGGGCCTTCGCCATGCGGGGCGTCTGGGGTGCGGGGTGTTCGGGGCACGGGGTGTTCGGGGATTCGGGGCACGGGGTGTTCGGGTGCCGCAGGTGGTGGCTCGGTCAGCGGTTGCCGGCCCAGCGAGTCGGGGAACCGCCCGGTGGGAGGTGGGCGGTGGCTCACTCAGCGGGAAGGGCTGTGACTCGCTCAGCGGGGAGCTGGCAGTGGCTCACTCAGCGAGAGCGGACGGTACCGCTCAGCGGGGACCGGACAGCAACTCGCTCAGCGCGAGCGAGCGGCGCCGGCGATGGTGACGACGGCCTTCTCCAGCGCGTACTCGGGGTCCATCCCGCCGCCCTTCACGGCCGCGTCCGCCTCGGCGACAGCCCGCAGCGCGGCGGCCACCCCGTCCGGCGTCCAGCCGCGCATCTGCTGCCGCACCCGGTCGATCTTCCACGGGGGCATACCGAGCTCCCGCGCCAGATCGCCCGCCCGCGCCCCGCGCGGGGCCCCGGCCAGCTTGCCGATGGCCCGCACCCCCTGCGCCAGCGCACTGGTGATCAACACCGGCGCGACCCCGGTGGCGACGGCCCAGCGCAGCGTCTCCAACGCCTCGGCCGCCTTCCCCTCGACGGCCCGGTCGGCGACGGTGAAGCTGGACGCCTCCGCACGGCCCGTGTAGTAGCGCCCGACCACCGCCTCGTCGATGGTGCCCTCGATATCCGCAGTGAGCTGGGCACAGGCCGAGGCCAGCTCGCGCAGATCGCTGCCGATGGCATCCACCAGCGCCTGGCACGCCTCGGGCGTCGCCGCCCGGCCCAACGCACGGAACTCCCCCCGGACGAACGCCAGCCGGTCGGCGGGCCTCGTCATCTTCGGGCACTCGACCTCGCGTGCCCCCGCCTTCCGTGCGGCATCCAGCAGCCCCTTGCCCTTGGCGCCGCCCGCATGCACCAGAACGAGGGTAATCTCCTCCACCGGGGCCGTCAGAAACGCCTTCACGTCCTTGACGGTGTCCGCCCCCAGGTCCTGCGCCCCGCGCACCACGACGACCTTCCGCTCGGAGAAGAGCGAGGGACTGGTCAGCTCGGCCAGCGTGCCGGGCTGAAGGTCCCCCGGCGCCAGATCCCGCACGTCCGTGTCGGCGTCGGCGGCGCGTGCGGCGTCGATCACGACCCGTACGGCACGCTCGACGAGCAGCTCCTCCTGCCCCACCGCCACGGTCACGGGGGCGAGCGGATCGTCCGAGGTCTTCTTACGCGTACCAGCCATCGCGACCAGCATCCCACGCCGCACCGACACCGCCGCCTGCGGAGCCACCCTCCACACCAGCCACCCTCCGGGTGCCGTTGAGAGAATGCCCCGGTGAACGACGTACGGCATGTGCTGGTGCTGCCCGACAGAGACGCGGCCGAGGAGGTCGCCGCGCAGCTTGAACTGCGCCTCGGACTGGCCGAGGAACCCCGACTCGTCCGGGAAGCGCTCGCCGGGGAGGACGACGCCGAGGACGCCCAATGGCTGGTGGTCCTCGAAGACCCGGACGCCGGCTACGACCCCGCCATGCTGGACTCCCTCGCCGCAGCACACGAGGGCTGGCTGGAACGCGACTGACCCGGCTGATGCCGCCCTGGCCGAGCGGGCGGTGCCCCTCCGCGCCCCGTGACGGCGGTGCCTGCTCCCCCGTCCCCGGACTGCCCCGCTGGGTCACCACTGCGGGGGTGCCGTCCGGGCGCCGCGTCACCGCCAGCGCCCCGTTCCGGTCCGTCCGCGCCACGAGAGCTCCCCCGGCAGCCAGCGCACCCAACGTCTCGGGGGCCGGATGCCCGTACGGGTTCTCCCGGCCCGCCGACACGAGAGCCACCCGCGGCCGGAGCCGCCGCAACAGCGCCGGGGCCTGGAAGCGCGAACCATGGTGCGCGACCTTGAGCACATCGACCTGCGGCAAGCCCGGCCGCGCGGCCAACAGCGCCTGCTGCGCTCTCGGTTCGAGGTCACCGGGAAGGAAGAGGCTGAGACCCGACGTACGGACGAGCAGCGTGACGCTCGCATCGTTGGCGCCTCCGCCTTCCTCCCCGTCGCCCTCGGACGGCGGCAGCTGCGGCTGGGGCGCCGGCTCGGACTGGGCCGGCGGCTGGGGCTGGGGCGGCGGCTCAGGCTCGGGCCACACCACCTCCCAGCCCAGATCCCCCGCCTGTCGCTGCTCCCCCGTATGCGAGGCGCGCACCGGCACTCCCGCCCGCCGGGCCGTCCGGCGCACGAACTCCGCCTGGTCCGACGGCTCCTCCAGCCCGGTCGTCCGGATCGCTCCCACACTCCGCCCCCGCAGCAGCCCGGGGAGCCCTGCCACATGGTCGGCGTGGAAGTGGGTCAGCACGAGCAGCGGGACCGTACTCACCTCCAGCTCGCGCAGGCACCGGTCGACAGCGGCAGGCTCGGGCCCCACGTCCACCACGACTGCCCCGCCCGCGCCGCCCCGCTGCCCGTCCACAGCCAGCACCAGCGCGTCCCCCTGCCCTACGTCGCAGGCCACCATCCGCCAGCCCGTCGGCGGCCACCCGGTGAACGGCCGCACCAGCGGCACCGGGCGCAGGACCGCCACCAGCAACCCCAGTACGCAGGCGGCGCACAACCACGGCCGGTACGGCAACGACAACCGCACCCCCACCAACAGCACCCCGCCCAGCACGACCGCGAGCCCCAGCGCACCCGCCCACGTACCGGGCCAGCCGATCTCCGCACCGGGCAGCCCCGCGCCCGTTCTTGCGATGCCCGCGATGGCCCGCACCGGCCAACTCGCCAGCCATGCCAGACCCTTCGCCACGGGCATCGCCACCGGCGCCGCGGCCAGCGCGGCGAATCCCAGCACCGTGGCCGGCGCGACCGCGAACTCCGCGAGCAGATTGCACGGCACCGCCACCAGGCTGACGTGCGCGGCCAGCACCACGACCACCGGCGCACACGCCGCCTGCGCCGCAGCCGCCGCTGCCAGCGCTTCCGCCGCTCTGCCCGGACAGCCGCGCCGCCGCAGCGCCTCCGACCAGCGCGGCGCCACCGTCAGCAGGGACGCCGTGGCCAGCACGGAGAGCAGAAAGCCGAAGTCCCGCGCCAGCCAGGGGTCGTAGAACACAAGCAGCAACACCGCCGCTGCCAGCGCGGGCAGCAGCGAGCGCCGCCGTCCGGTGCCGATCGCCCACACCGTGATCAGTCCGCAGGCCGCCGCCCGCAGCACGCTGGGTTCCGGCCTGCACACCACAACGAAGCCGAGCGTCAGCAGCGCTGCCACCACCGCGGTCGCCCGCAGCGGAAGACCGAGCCGCGGCGCAAGGCCCCCTCGCTCCGCCCGGTGCGCACGTCCCGGCGGTCCGATGAGAACCACCAGCAGCACGGAGAGATTTGCTCCGCTCACCGCCAGCAGGTGCGTCATGTCCGTGGCCCGGAAGGCATCGGCCAGCTCCGGGCTCAGCCGGGAGGTGTCCCCGACCACCAGCCCCGGCAGCAGTCCCCGCGCATCCCCGTCGAGCCCCTCGCTCGCCTCGCGCAGCCCCGCCCGAAGCTCACCCGCCGCCCGCTGCACGGCAGTTGGTCCGGCAACGATCTCGGGCTTACCGGGCCCTACCCGCAGCGCCGCCGCGATGTCCTGGCCCCCTCGCCGGCCGGCGGCAGGCGGCACCGCCTCGGCCTGCACCCGGAGCCTGGTCGAGGGCAGCACCCGCAACCACGCGGCCCGCGAGGAGTCGGCCGCCGCCTGCCCCCGGTCCCCGGCGCCGTCCTGCTCCAGCCGGACCAGGAGCAGCACCGGCGTACGCAGGCGGCTTCCGGCGCCGTCCTCGCCCACCAGCGCGACCGCTTCCGCGGGGATCACCACCATCCCGGCCAGCTGCCGGGCACCCTGCGTCCTGGGCCGCGTCACCCTCGGATCCTTTGTGACAGTGACCTCGACGGTTGCCCGCGCATGGCGCTCCGCCAGCCCGGGTAACGGCCCCCGATGCAGGTCGGCAGCGTGCAGCGCCGCGCTGCCACCAGCCGCAGCAGCGCACAGCAGGGCGCCTGCCGCCCCCACCAGCAGCGTCCGGCTTCCTCGCCGGAGCCGGACCCGTCGCCCGACGGCACCTTGCGTCGCACCCAGTAGCCTTCCGGGCCTCCCGTTCGGTGACGCCGCAGCCGCTGCGGCGCCGCCCCTGACCGCCCAGCCCAGCAGCACGAGCCCCGTGATCCCGCACAGCGCGACGCCGATCACAGCACGCTGCGCGGAAACACCCAGCGCCAGGGCGGCTGCGGCCCATGCCGCCAGGGCCGGCAACACCAACCGCAGGTCCGCCATCTCTTCCCGCACCGGCCGCCCGTCGGCCGTCGCCGGGTCCGGTCCAGGTGCCCCGTCCCAGCCCCCGGGGGCCGCTCTTCCGTCACGCCGGTGCGGTCCGGCCCGAGCCTCGGCTGCCGGTCCGGAGCTGCTCACGGCGTCACCTGCGGCTTGATGTCGGCGAACCGCTTCTGCCCGATGCCGTTGACTTCCTGAAGCTGGTCGACGGAGCGGAAACCACCGTTCTCCGTACGGTAGTCCACGATGTGCTGTGCCAGCACGGGACCGACACCCGGCAGGCTCTCCAACTGTTCCGGGGTCGCCGAGCTCAGGCTGATCGGCGCGCCCGATGGACCCCTCGCGCTCCCCGAACCGACCGCACCACCCGCTGCGGAGCCCGGACCCGGCGCCGAGGCCCCAGGCGCGGCGCCCGCGGCAGATCCTCCCCGGCCGGGCGCGCCCACCACGATCTGCTCGCCGTCCACGAGCAGCCGCGCCCGGTTCAGTCCGCTCGTATCCGCCCCCTTGCGCAGCCCGCCGGCGGCCTCCAGCGCGTCAGCCACCCGGGAGCCCGCGGGCAGATGCTGCACACCCGGTTTGCGCACCTTCCCCGACACGTCCACCACCAGCCGCTTGCCCCGTGCGGCGCCCTGGGCACCAGGAGCTGCCCCACCCGCGACGGGTGCCGCGGCTGCGCCGCCGCCCTCCCGGGGGCGCGCGGAGGGACCCTCCGGGGTGCTCGGCGTGCTCGGCACCGCCACACCCTGGGGTCGTCCGGTCCAGAAGTGATGGACGGCGAACCCGACAGCGACCAGCAACACCAGGCAGAGCGCCACCAGGGTCTTCGGCTCGATCCCACACCTCACCCGCAGCCACACCGGCAGTCGGTCCTCAAGAGCGAGCCTCCAGCGCTCCCTCCACGACAGCCGGGCCGACGCCTCGTCCAGTGGCTCTCGCTCCTCCTCCCGCCGCTCTCGCCGCTCCTGCTGCCGCTCGGTGAAGAAACCGCCGCCCACCCGCCCCGGCTCGGAACCGTCCCCCGGCCCCAGCTCCGGCTCCGGCTCCCGCCCCTCCCGCTCCTCCCGCTCCTGTACCGGCGCCGGTACGGGGCTCGATGGGCCCACCGGGCCCGCGTCCCCCTCCCGTTGGTGCCTACGCTCCCGGCTGCGCCGCACGGCCGTACGTGCCGCCGCGATGGCATCGGCACGGGCCATGACGGGGAGGTCCGGCTCGTCGGCAGGTCGCCCGATGGTCGGCCGCTCGACGATGGGCCGGGTCCTCGTACGGGGCTCGGGCGTAGGGGTTGTCCCGGGCGGCGGCTCCGTCAGAAGCGACCGGGCACGCGCCGCAGCACGAGGCTCGGGGGCTGCCGGACGCAGGCGCCGTGGCATGCGGTGGGCACCCCGTCGGCCCGGGCCCGTGCTCGGGGCCGCGCGAGGGCCCCGGGGCGGCCGACGGCGCGCAGGGCGACGGGTCCGGGTGCCGACGCCAGGGTCGTCAGCTCCCTCGCTCGCTTCCCGCTCCCCCTGCTGCCCACCCGGCTCGCCGTACCCGCCCGGGACGGTCTCGCGATCCGGGCCCCGACCCTCAAGACCGTCCCGCTGCTCGTTGCCGTCCGCGACGGTCCGTCCATCCGCAGCGATCCGTCCGCCCGTAGCGGTCTGTCCACCCCCGATGTTCCGTCCGCCCCCGGCGTTCCATCCATCCCCGACGGTCCGTCCGCCCCCGGTGTTCCATCCATCCCCGACGGTCTGCCCGCCCCCGGTCCGTCCGTCCCACGACTCGTCCGGCGGCCGCCCACCCGCAGGCCGCGGACGTGCTGTTTCTGCTGCTCGTTCGCTCATGCCCACCGACGGTAGGCAGTCGGCACCCACCGCGGTGATCTTGCTCGATTCCCGTGGATAACCCGCGAGTTGTGGATAACCCCCTCACTCATCTGAGGGAAAGTACGGCCCCCAGCAGTCCCGGACCGGTGTGGGCGCCGATGACCGCGCCGACCTCGCTCACATGCAGCTCGCGCAGGCCGGGCACCCGTGTGCGGAAGCGCTCCGCGAGCTGCTCGGCGCGTTCGGCGGCGGCGAGATGGTGTACGGCGATGTCCACCCGGGCGTCCCCGGCCCGCTCCACCACGATTTCCTCGAGCCGCGCGATGGCCTTGGAAGCCGTTCTGACCTTCTCCAGCATCCCGATCCGGCCGTCCGCCACCTCGAGAAGCGGTTTGACGGCGAGCGCGGAGCCCAACAGCGCCTGGGCCGCGCCGATGCGGCCGCCCCTGCGGAGATAGTCCAGCGTGTCGACGTAGAAGACCGCAGAGATACCCTCGGCGCGCTTCTCGGCAGCCGCGACCGCCTCGTCCAGCGACGCACCCGCCTCGGCCGCCTCAGCAGCCGCCAGCGCGCAGAACCCCAGCGCCATGGCCACCACTCCGGTGTCGACGACTCGTACGGGCACCGGCGCCTCCTTGGCGGCCAGCAGCGCGGCGTCGTACGTCCCGGAGAACTCGGCCGACAGGTGCAACGAAACGATTCCGACGGCGCCCGCCTCGGCCGCGGCTCGATAAGTGCGCGCGAAGGTCTCCGGGCTGGGCCGGGAGGTGGTGACCGGGCGCCGCTCGCGCAGTGCGGTCGCCAGCGAGCGCGCGGAGATCTCCGTGCCCTCCTCCAGGGCTTCCTCGCCGAGTACGACGGTCAGTGGCACGGCTTCGATTCCATGCCGTCGCAGCGCCTCTGGCGGTAGGTAGGCGGTGGAATCGGTGACGATCGCGAGGGGGCCGTGCATGGAACGGAGGGTATCGGGCGGGCGAACGGAGCGCTTCAGGAGGCGTTCCGAGGGCGGCGCTTCCCGAACGCCGTCACCGAATCCCTCCGGCCGGCTGTCGGATCCGTCAGCGACGGGTCGAGGCCCTGTCCGGACGGCCCCAGCTCGGGCCGCGCGGGCTGCGCGGCCGACTGCCCGGTGGCGGAGGGCGGCTCCGTGGCAGGCGACGAGTCCTTGACAGGCGACGAGCCAGGCGACGAACCACTGCCGGACGCAGCCCCCGGTGAGCTGCCGGCAGCTGAACCGCCACCGGATGAGGCGCCCGCCGACGGGTCGCTCGCCGGGCCGGGCGTCCAGTGCCGCAGGGCGCCGGACTCGATGTCGATCCGGTCGCGCAGTGCGCTCAGCCCCTCGGCGTCGAACTGGCGTGCCCGGTCCTGCGCGGCGTGGCGCAGTGAGTCCGCGGACTTCTTGATGTGCCGCATCCGTTCCCGCGCCTCGGGCAGCCGGGAGGCGACCCGGGAGTGGTCCGGCTCGCGCTCCATCAGCAGCCGCAGTTCGCCGTCCAGGTGGCGGGCGTGCTCGTGGAGCTTGTCCAGGAGATCGACGGCTTCGGTGAGACTCGGGTCGTTGCGGGCACCTGCCTCCAGCTCGGCACGTGTGCTGTCGATGGAGGCGCGCAACTCCAGGCGGATGCGGGCGGCTTCACCGATCGGCCCGGACTGTACGGAGCGCGCCTTGAGTACAGTCTCCTCCGCCGTGCGCCGGACCTGCGCCCCGGTGCGCTCCACGCCGCGCTTGACGGCCCGTACGACCCGCAGTGTGACGACTGTGCCGAAAATGAGGACGGCCAGTACGAACACCAGGACGATGACGACTGCCACGTCCACAGGTCGCTCCTCTGTCGTCCGTCAGTGAGCCCGTCTCCGTTCAGCGTAAACGGCCGGGGGCTGCTTCGGGGTCTGCCGAA